>CANMZR010000264.1 GCA_947502375.1 Polyangiaceae bacterium | reverse complement strand
GCGACCCTGCTCATGACGTGTCCTGCCGATGGCGCGCGCTTCAACGACGCCACGCTGATAGGCACGCAGTTCGTGGTCAACACGACCCTGGCGGAGGCGGATTTCCGCGGTGCCAACCTTTCGAGCGCGAGCCTGCGTGGTCTCGATATGCGGCGAGCGCGATTCAAGGGTGCGGTGCTCGATTGCGCAGATCTGTCCAAGAGCGATCTGACCGACGCCGATCTCGATGGCATTTCGGCACAGAAGGCCATGTTCATGGGGAGTAACCTGACCCGCGCAAAGATGAATCGTGCAAACCTGCTCTCTGCATTGCTTACAAAAGCGAAGCTCTTCGGCACCCACCTCGTCGGTGCAAACTTGTTCCAAGCTGATCTCGCCAAGGTACGGACCGACGGCGAAACGAAGATCGACCGAGCCAATCTCGGCCGTGCCCGCGTACACCCGAAGGCAAACAATGGACCGTGAAAAGCTCGAGTCGATGGTGCACACCGGCCATGTCGTCAAAGGCCTGGATCTGTCAGGCATGGATCTATCCGGCGCGCGCCTGTCTGGCGGCATCTTCGAGAAGGTGATCCTGCGCGGCGCCAACCTGCGCGGCGCCGAGCTCAAGGAAGCCGTGCTCAGCGAGTGCAACCTCGATGACTGTGACCTCAGCGGCGCCAACGCGCGCTTCGGCACGTTCCACCGCTCGAGCCTGAAGAAGGCGTCCTTCGCCGAGGCCGAGCTCGAGAACACCAAGTTCGTCGAGAGCGTCTTCGAGCAGGCCACGTTCGCGCGCGCCCACCTGCTCATCACCACGTTCGCGAACTGCTCCTTGACCGCCACGAGCCTGGATGGCGCCAACTTCGAGCGCGGGTGCCTGCTGCAGAGCAGCTTCGCGGGGGGCACGGTCCGCGGCACCAACCTCGATCGCTGCACCTTCTACGGGGTCGACTTGCGCCCTGCCGATCTGACCGGGGCGCTGTTGAAGCTGACCATGTTCGTCGAGTCAGCGCTGGGCCCCAAGAACTTCATTGGAGCATCGATGCCGGGGTGTCAGTTTCTCGAGGCGGACCTCGCCGGCGCACGTTTCGACGATGCCGATATGGCGCAGTGCAACTTCAAAGGCGCGAAGCTCGCCGGCGCATCGTTCGCACGAGTTCGCGCCAAGAATTGCCTGTTCCTCGAGGCCCAACTGCAACGGGTAAACTTCGAAGGAGCCGACCTGATGCAAAGCCTGTTCGTGCATGCCGATCTGACCGAGGCGCGCCTGGCAAAAGCCAATCTCGAGCAGTGCATGTTCATGAATGCGGTTTGCCCGAAGGCCGACTTCTCGGGCTCCAAGCTCGGCTTCGCGGACTTTTCCAACGCCGACATTCGGCAGGCGAACTTCTCCGATGCCTCGGTGTTTCGCACTCGATTTCACAGGGTGAGGGACGACGGCGCGCGCTTCTCCAAGGGTCTCGGAGCGCTCGGAGACGATCGCGAGCTAGCGGAAGCCGAGAGCTTCAATCGGGGAGGCTGAGCCGTGAACAAAAGCCTTCAGAAGCTTACCGACGGGTATGAGGCGCTGCCCTTGGCCGATGGCGAGGAACCCGCTCATCCAACGCAAGGCCTTCGTGGAGCGACCGTTCTGATGGTGACCGCCGGTCGCCTGCAGCTCTCGACCACCGCAGGGCACCTCGAAGCGGAGCGGGCGGCAAGCTGCCTGCTCGAGCCGGTTCCAGGCGATCGCGTGCTCGTCGCCGAGGTAGACGGTACGGCATTCGTGCTCGCAGTTCTGCGCCGCGACGAAGGGAAACCCGCACGCATTGACCTCCCCGCGGGCCTGGAAATTCGAGCGTCACAGGGCCGCGTCTCAATGGCGGCGGAGACCATCGAACTCACCGCCAGTGTCGCGTCCGTGGTCACCGCACCGCGCCTCGAACTGTCCGCAATCGAGGGGAAATTCTTCGTCGATAAGCTGTCGATGCTCGGCGCGCGCGTCGACGCCGAGATCGGCAAGTTGTCGCTCGTGGCCGACACCATCGACACGCTTGCCGGCCGACTTCGACAGCGACTGCAACGCTGCTATCGCTTCGTCGAAGGCCTCGACCAGCTGCGAGCGGGCACCATCGATAACAAAGCGGAAGGTTATGCCCGCATCCATGCCCACGACACCGTCGTGACGGCGGACAAGCTCGTAAAAGTAGACGGCACGCAAATTCACATGGGGTGACTGCGCTTCACCTTGGGAGAAGAGTTTATGTTTGCAAACACACAGATGATGGGGATCGATCTTGGCTTTCCGGACATCGTGCTGACGCCGCCGCTGATGGTCCCCATTCCCTATCCGAACGTGGCCGCGGGACCGCTCGGGCTACCCGCAGCGTACAACGTGTTGTTGATGGCCATGCCAGCACACAATATGTTGACGATGATTCCCATGAGCCTCGGAGATTTACCGGGGGTTGTTGGCGTTGCGTCCGGCATCACTTGCGGACCGGCACGCCACTTGACCGCCGCGTTCACGATCTTCATTGGCCTCGCTCCAGGAACGCGCATGACCAGCATGGCTCTGCAAAATCTGACCAATGCCCCGGGGATGCGCATCGTCCCAAGCCAGCCGAAGGTCTTGCTGCTCGGTCCGTGAGCCGCGCATCTCTATATCGCTCGCACCCAAGACGAAGCCTGCCCCGGCTCGCACACGCCCCAAGGCCCATTCCGTTCGCCGCGGCGATGCGTGCCTGAACAC
Organism: Polyangiaceae bacterium; assembly: GCA_947502375.1. GTDB lineage: Bacteria > Myxococcota_A > Polyangia > Polyangiales > Polyangiaceae > SYFR01. The sequence continues at coordinate 4,320 of CANMZR010000264.1, read as the reverse complement.
CCGCAAATAGTCGGACATTCAGCGTGGAGAAGCCCCGAAGGAGAGCGCTTCCAACCCCGAGGCCCGCGCCTCCGGACGTTGCGTTTTAGGCCGCGAGTTCGCTCGGTGTTTCCTCGTCGCCGCTGGCCGTCTCATGCTCGGCGCGTGGCGCGGGGATGAGCTTGCTCCTCACGATCGTGAGCAGGTTCATGCCCTCGAGTATCCTGCAGAGCGCATAGCCCGGATCCACTTCCCACCAGCGGTACGAGAACTTCGCGGACGATGGGTAGCGGTGGTGGTTGTTCTGGTAACCTTCTCCACCTATCAGCCAGGCCACGACGTGGTTGTTGCGCGAGTCATCGGGGGTGGCGAAGTTGCGGCTTCCCACGGCGTGCCCGAAGGAATTGACGAGCCAGCCCTGGACGGGGTGACTCATCATTCCGAAGTAGTACGCGGCTCCAAGGAGCCAAAACCCAGCAACCCCAAACCCGATGGAAATGACGAGGTGCGCGAGGTAAGGCGCGTACCAGAGGCGTTTTCGGTTCAGCCGATTGATGGGAAAATCCAGATCTTTCACGAGCGAGGTGTACGCCGCCTCTTTGCGTGCCAGACCCACGAGAACGCGCGTGTAAGAGCGAAGCTGCGTCAGCAACACGCCGAAGATCCCCGCATGTTTCGGGCTGTGAGTGTCCGCCTCGGTGTCCGAGTGGGCGTGATGCAGACGATGCATGCAAACCCAGCCCTTCGGATCGAGCCCGGTTATCCAATTGCCCCACGTGACCACAAAACGGTGCGCCAACGGCGATAGCTTGACCGCCTGATGGGCGAGGCCCCGGTGGTACAACACCGTGATCGTCGCGATGTTGAGGAGGTAAGCCAGAGAAAAGACTGCCGCGCAAACAATCCAGTACATCACGCGCCGGAAGGTACTCCGATCGCGGCTGCTGTTTTGTCACAGCTTGGCAACATCGTGCGGCGCCAGTGCGCGTTGACGTGCATCGGCGCCGAAATGCTCAAGTTCATTCGCGGCAGGCCCTTAGTTGGCGACCGTTTCGCAGCCGTAAACGATGTTGACCTCGTTGGCGGCAGCGCTCTTGGCCTGCTCGCACGTGAGCGGACAGAGGACGATGGACTTCGGCTTCGCAGGGTCATCGTAGTACCAGCCCCCACTCACGCAGGCCGCCGGGCTCTTCACTTGAGCGACAGCCTTCGGCAGCTTCCCGCCGACCGCGAGGGTGAGGTTGACGAGGTCATAGGCGATGACTCCTTGCACCTCGGGGATTGCGTATTGGCAGGCTATCGAGAGCGTGCGGATCGAGTTCAACGTGTCGGTAAACGCCTGGGCAGCCTGAGCGTTCGCGTCCACGAGGTAAGCCTTGGTCGAGCCGCCGGCCGCCGCGATGGCGTTCAAGTTGACGACACTGGTCCCGACGCCGATGACGAAGGTCTTGACGGGCGCCGGCGCCGCTGCGGCTGCACTTGCCAGCGCCGCGATAGAGCCGATGCCCTGGGGTTGGCATTCGGTCGGCTCGCCGTCGGTTGCGAGAACGACGACCACGGCCTTTGACGGATCGAGCTTTGCAAGCTCGCCCGCATGCTGCAAGGCCCCCTTCAGCGCCGGGCCAGTCGGAGTGCCGCCGCCCGGGGAGGTGCCGGCCATCGAGACTTGCAACAGCCCCGCCACGCCGGGGAGCGAGGCGAGCGGCACAGCGAGGTTGGCGTAGTCAGCGGCCTCGCAGCTACCGTTCCCGCCGCCTGCATGGCAGAGGAAGGAGTCGCAGACACCGCCCTTGTCGCAGTCGTTGTCGGAGAAGCAGAACTGGCCCGTCGGAATCGCGCAGCAGCCGTTGAAACAAATGCCGCAGCCGAAGTCACAGGGAAGGCAGAGATTCGAATACGAATCGGGAAAGTAGCTGAGACCGACGCCAATCCCGGCGCTCGCTGGGTTGTCCGCGAAGGCCTGAATGGCCCCAGTGACGGCGGCCCATTTTCCGTCGTCGCCCATCGAGCCCGAGCGGTCCACGACGAGCACCATGTCGAGCGCCTTTTGCGTGGCGAGAGCGGACTCGAGCGCGCAGGCCTCGAAGCCGGTCTCCGGCGCCGGCGGTGGTGGCGGAGGGGGTGGAGGGGGCGGCTCATCCGTAGGAACCGCTGGCGGAGCCCCACCGGCCCCTCCCGTCCCGCCGACCGAACCGCCATCGCCACTCGAAATCGAAACGGTTCGACCAGGGGTCACCATTGATCCAGCGTCGCAGGCCAAAGCCAACATTGAAATCCCAATAAATACAGGTATTTTACTCATATTTGTTGATGTCTTTTGCGAGCATCTAGGCCTGCATAATACGCTCCCTTAATTGCTTATGCAAGCCCTAAACAGGCCGGCTGGCCGGTTTTACTCGAAGGGTCGCTGGAGTTTTGATGCGAGCTCGGGCCCCCAAAGACTCAAGAGCGCGCGCGAGGATTGACGGAGCCACGCGGCCTGTCTACACGCACCTGGGTGAGCTGTGCATGTGGCCTGGAGCCCAGCATTGAAGCGTGCTGCGGCCGATACATTTCGGGCAAAGAGCTTCCCCCAACACCCGAAGCGTTGATGCGCTCGCGCTACACCGCGTACGCAACCGGCGCGGTGGACTACGTGGTGGCTACCCACGACCCGCAAAAGCAGGAGGACGTGGACGAAAACGCGGCGCGTGAGTGGAGTCGCAGCGCCACGTGGAATGGGCTGGAGGTCCACACCTCGAGCGCCGACGGCGACGCGGGCACGGTCGAGTTCACTGCGAACTACACGCTGCGCGGCCAGAAACTTCGTCATCGCGAGCGCGCGGTGTTCAAAAAAGTCGAAGGCCGCTGGCTCTACCACGACGGCGAGATGGTGAAGCCGCCGCCGATGACGCGGGTCGAGCCGCGCCTTGGCCGCAACGAACCGTGCCACTGCGGCAGCGCAAAAAAATTCAAGAAGTGCTGCGGGGCCTGAGCGAAGAGCTGCCGTGTTCGAATCGCTTTACGGCAGCTCGTGGCACCATCCGTACTTCTTTTGGGCTTCCGGTGGCCCCTTGCTCGCGCTTTTCGGTTGGCGAGCGCTCACGAGCGAAGCTCCGCGCACACGCGCACTCGCGGCGCTGTTGGCTGCGTTTCAGATTGGGATCCTTGCGGATGCTTGGCTGAATGCGCCGAAACTCTCGCCGCTCTCCGGCGGGACTGCCGAGGCGGTGGCGATCGCTTTCGTGATCCTCGGAGATGCGCGCTTCTTTCTGTTGCTCGAGCGTTTCGGCCGCGGGCAAACGCGCCTTCGAGCGAGCGTTTACGCCCTCGGATGGAGCCTGCTCGTGCCGGTCGGTTCTTTGCTGGCGAAGTCATTCTCATCGAATGGGCGAGTGCATTATCTGACCTACGAGTTGGCCTTCGCGGCTCTCGTCATCGGCCTCCGCACTCAGCTCATTCCGAGGCTTCCGCCAGGGCCCGGTCGCACCTTTGCGCTCCGTCTCTGCGGTTACGAGCTGACGCAATACCTGCTCTGGGCCACGGCTGACGTGTGTATCCTCGCCGGTCGCGAGGAGGGCTACCTGCTGCGACTGGTACCGAACGCGCTCTATTACGTCGGCTTCGTCCCGTTCGCCTGGTGGGCCACCCCGAAGGAGCTCAAAACGTGAAGCTCTGGCAAGGGCTGCTGTGCTCGGTCAGCATCCTCGCCGGATGCCGCAACGCTCCGCCGAGGCCAACCTGTTCGAGCGGAACTCAGGCGCAATCCCCTACCCCCGCGTCGAGCGGACTCGCCACGCCGGAGCTTACGGACGACGTGCCGTTGGCCGACGACAACGCGGGGCTTTCGTTCGTCGCCGACGGAAAAACGCTGCGAACGCTGACAAAAGCTGTCATCCGAAGAGCGTTCCCGGTCGAGACCTTTACGGTCTCCGATGCCTACTACGATGGTCGCCCAAAAACGTGGCGCGCCGTCTCGCTCCGGCCCTTGCTCGAGCGCGGCTTTGAAGGCCGCACAGTGGACCTCGACGCCCAACAATTCATTCTTCGCTGCGTCGATGGGTACACAGTTCCACTCGATGGCAAGCGGCTGCTCGAAGCCGGTGGCTACCTCGCGCTCGCCGACGCGACCGTCTCGGAATGGGATCCCATCGGCGTAAAGAAGGACAACCCGGGACCCTACTTCGTCGTATGGAAACACCCGGACCAGCAGGGCCTGGAGTTGCACCCACGTCCGTATCAGCTCGCGGCGATCGAGCTCGCGGCCTTCGAGACGACCTTCCCGCATGTCGCGCCGACGGGTGAGCCCACAGACTCGGCGGCACAACGCGGCTTCGGGATCTTCAAGGAGCAATGCATTCG
>CANMZR010000263.1 GCA_947502375.1 Polyangiaceae bacterium | reverse complement strand
ACCGGCATCGCGGCCACCGGCATCGCGGCCACCGGCATCGCGGCCACCGGCATCGCGGCCACCGGCATCGCGGCCACCGGCATCGCGGCCACCGGCATCGTGGCAGGCGCAGGCACCGCCGCAGTCGGCTCGGTGAGGGACACGACGGTATCCCGCTCGAGCACGGCGAAGGCGCGGTCGAGTCGCTGCCACCTCGCTCGGTCTTTCGATGCGATCGCCTGCGCGACGGCATCGAGGATCCCACGGGCTCGGGTGAGCTGCTCGAGGTCGAGCGCCGGATCGCCAGCTCGCCGCGCACGATAGGCCTCGAGGCCGGCATCGGGGGTGAGGGTGAGCGAGGACAGCAGCAGCGACCAGCCGCGCACTGTCGGATGACTGCGGGGATCGGTCATGGTCAGGGCGCGAGCAAGAGCACTTTGACTTGACTAGGCACAACTCGCGCGCCGGGGCAGTTGGTGCTGTTTTGGATGTTAACGCTGGTCAGCCGTGAGCCCGGCATGCCGCACAAGAGCACCGTGAACGCGGCCGTCACTGGGCGCGATGGCCCCATGACCATGCCCGAGGCGACACCGGTTCCGATGCCGATGTTGTCGCCGTTCGTCGGTGTGACGCTGGTGCTCAGGTTGTGAGCTGGAGCGCACATGAACAGAATTTTGTAAGCTGCGGGCGCGCCCATCGGTCCCGCTCCGATGTTGGGATAGGGAATGGGTACCGGTGCTGGCGCTGGCGGAACGGGTGTTAGACAGACGTCCGGTCCGCCGATGTCAACTCCGCCCATTTGGGTATTTGCGAACATGCTTATCTCCTAATTCGTCCTTAACCGATGTGGATCTGCTCGCCGTCCATGCGCGCGACTTGGCGTGCCGCGACGACGGTGTTTTCGCCGGTGATCTTTGCGCTGTGCTCGGCGCGATGATCGAAATGTCGCGCCCGCAATTGATCGAACTCGGACACGAAGCGGTACACGCGCGCGGCTCGCTCGACGATGCGCTCGGCCACCGTGTCGATGGTGACGGCGACCACGCCAACTTGGTCGAAGCTCGCGCGCGCTCGAGCGGCCACCGCGGTCAGCTCCTCGACCCAGAGCTCGGCTTTGCCACTGCAGAGCGACATCGTGGACGAGACGATCTCGAAGGCCTTACGGGTGGTGACGCGCACACCTTCCTCGGCGTCGAGGTCAATGCGTCCCGCGCGCGAGCGAATCACCGCGTCGCCGTCGAACACGACCTCAGCCGGCCGTGCCCCGTCGCGCTCGAGCACCGCCACCACGAAGGCCTCCGGCACGAGCGCGACTAACACGCGATCGCTCGGCTGTGGCGCTAGCAAACAGCTCGGCGCTCGGCGAGCGATGTGCTCACCACCTTGGTCGAGGCAGACGGTGTAGCTGTTGCCGTGTTGCAAAAGGACGCGCGCGGACAGCACGCGGTCATAGGGGAGCTGTTCGGGTCTCGAGGCTAAAGTAGCGTCGCGGTGGGTTCGTTGCGATGGGGTCATGGGTCTTTCCTCAATTCATGCGTTCGGGCGGAAGTCTTCGGCCTCGGCAAGTGTCTCGTCGTCGCCGAGCGCGAGACTGCGGTTGGTGAAGGTCACGCCGTCTTCTTTGGTCCGGTGAAAGCGCGTGCGAAAAAGGCTGGCTCCCGAGAAGTCGGCCGCCGAAATGTCGGTGTGCAAAAACTCCGCATAGGTGAGCTCCGCGCCCGCGAAGCAGGTTCGCTCGCACTTGGCATTTTTGAAATTGGCCTGATACAAATTCGCCTTGCGCGCGTCGGCGCCCGACAGATCGGCCCCAAGGAAAATCGATTGCTGCAACTCGGCGTGCATCAGCTTGGCGCCATTGAGCTTCGCCTCGAAGAACACGCAGTTCTTGGCATTGGCTTTCTCGAAACTCGCGCCGCGGAGATCGGCGCCCTTGAAGCCGGAGTTGTTCACGGTGGCGCCGGCGAAGTTCGCGCCCGCGAGGTCCGAGTCGTTGAATTGGCAATAGCGGAGTGACATCCCCGAAAAATCGCGGTTGCCGAAGCGCACCTTCACCAGCACCGTCTGGAACATACGCGCGCCGGTGAGTGCCACCGTGCGAAAGTCGCAATCGTAGCTCATGAATTGCACGAGTTCGGCGCCGGCCAAGCTCATCTCGGCCGTCGTAACCTCGATCATGCGCACGCGATCGAGCGTGCTTTTGGCGAAGCTCACGCGTGTAAGGTCGGACTTTACGAAGGTCGTGAGCGGCAATCTCATGTTCACGAACGAGGCGCCGGTAAGGTCGCTCTCGACGAAATCCGTGACGGTGAGCTCGGCGCCGCTGAAGACGGTATTGCGCAGGTCGCATTGCACGAAGGTGGCGTGTTTTAGCTGGGTTCCCGCGAACGCGCAGCCGATGAACTCACAGCCGATGAAGTTGCTCTCGACGAGGTCGGCGCCGCCGAGTTCTGCGCCGGTGAATCGCACTTGCTCGAAGGTGGCACCGGAGAGATCGGCGCCTTGGAGGTCGAAGCCGGTTAAATCCTCGCGCTGGATCGGCTGACCCACGGAGATCGCTTGCAATAGGCTCGTTCGGTCCATTTTTGGCTCGTTCGGCTTGAGCTATTTCACGGCTACGTATTTGGGATCGACGCGGGTATTGAGCATCAGCGCGCCGCCGAGTTTCGTGTCATCGCCGATTCGGGCGAGCGAGATATCCCCACGCGACAAGTTCGAGTCGCTGAGATCCGCGCCCTCGAGCCGTGATTTTTGCAGCAAGGCATTGAGGAAGTGGACCTCGCGAAGATCGGCGCCACGGAAATCGGTGCGAATGAACAGCCCCTCGCGCCCCGACGCCCCGCGAAGGTTGGCGCCGCGGGCATCGCAGGCCATCAGGCTCGCGCCGTCGAGCTTGGCGCGCTGGAAATCCGCGCGCGCCACAGGGGTCTTGCGGAGGTTGGCCCCGCGCAAATCGGCGCCGGCAAAACTGCAATCGTTGAAGCTCGATTCATGAATCAGCACGGCGTTCGTGAGATTGGCACCCGTGAAGTTGGCGCCGTCGCCGTTCGTCTGAATGAACTGCGCGCGGGCCAGCTCGCCGCTGGTAAAATCGACGCCCCGCAGATCGACCTGCACGAAGCGCGCGGCGGTGAGCACGGCACCGACGAATACGACGTTGCGGAGATCGGTCTGGAGGAAGAGCGGCGCGTCGGCGACCACGTGCGACAAGTCGGCGCTGGTAAATTTCACTTCGATAAAATCGGTCCTGACCAGGCTCGCCCCGTGCAGCACCGCGCCATCGAGTTCGCTCTTCATCAGCACCGCGTCGTCGAGCGTCGCGCCCGACAAGTCGGTATTCACGAGGCGCGTGTCACCGAGGTTTGCGCCCTTGAGGTTGGCACCGACGAGCTTGGTCGCGGTGAGATTGGCGCGCGTCAGCACCGCCCCCGAAAGCTCGGCGTCGCTGAGATCAGCCCCGGCGAGATCCGCGCCTTCGAGCATTGCGCCGGCGAGGTTCATGCCGCGCAGATCGAGCCCATGCAGATCCGCCCCGGTGAGGCTCCGACCCGCAAGCGACACTCCGCCTTCCTTGGCCAGCGACACCTCGATGCGGAGTCGTGCTCGGCTCGCTTCATCCGGTCGCGCGGCGGCAGGCATCATGTGCGCGAACTTGAGGTAGGCAAGCCTCGTACGCGCCTCGAGGTCACGCAACACCTGCTCGTAGCGCGGATCGCTCAGATCACGCTCGAGTTCGGGCAGCGGCACGTCTCCCTCGCGGGCAATGCGGGCCATGTCGTGGAGCATGATTAAATGCTCGTCTGCCGAAAAGTTCGGGGGTCCGCCGGCCTTGTCTTGTGCCGCCTTCATCTCGGCCTCGTAATCGAAACCCGCGGCCTCGAACGAGGTGCGCGCGTTGGCTTCCATCTCGACCTTCTTGGCCTCCATCTCGACCTTCATCGCTGCGGACTTGGCACTCAGCTCGTCGCTGAACTTCATGATCGCGTCGACATCGTAGGGGTCGGGCGCAGCCATGGGCTCGGGCTCCTTGAAGGCCTCGCTCACGTCGAAGCCCGCCTTCTCAAGTTCCGCCTTCGCTTCGGCGAGTTTCTCTTTGCGGCCGCGCTCGGCCTTTTGCAGCCCGCGCATCTCGTGGCGCGTCATCTCCATCATGTCGCCGTAGTCCGGCTTGGCGGCCCAGCCTTCGCTCGCGGGGGGCATCAGCTCCTCATCCTTCATCGAGGCGAGCGCGCCCTTCTCTTTGTCGAGGCGCAGCTCGAGGACGCGGCGGTAGTGCTCAATGGGTTTTGGATGCTCCGGTGCTTCCGCCGCGATGATCAGGTGCTCGATGTCGTCGGCGTCGTCCTCGGCTACCGTCAACGTACCGCGGTAAACAAGCGCAGCGCGCTCGAGTGCGGGCAAGAGGTGGATGGTATCGAGCCGCGTCGAGATGGCGCGAAACTGCGGGCCGTCCTCGCCTGCCTGGGTCACGAACGCGCGCACGACGAGCCTCGGCACGGTGAACTCGATGCGCCGCTTGCCGGGGTGCATGCCTTCGACGCTAACGATCTCGTCCCCTTCGAAAAAACCGTCGAGCTGCTGACCGTCCGGCGCGGCATTGTAATAACCGACATCAAAGTCCTCGGCCGGACCAGGGAACAAGGTCTGGAGCCAGCGCGCGTCGTACTTTTTGCCGAGCTTCTCGAAGCGCTGCGGCAAGCTCAAGTCGTAACCACCGAAGCCCGCCGGTTCGGGCCGATCGCTCACGCTAGTGATGAGCCGCTTGGGATCCTCGATGTTCGGTAGCACATCGAGTTTGCCATGCTCGGTCACCAGCGGAGCAAAGCCCTTGCCACTCGGATTACGGGCATATCCCTCACCCCCATAGGCATGCGCCCAATCGACCGGCATCGACTCAAAGGGCTTCGCCTCGCTGACCTTGTCCCCTTGCCAATAGCGGTCGCCCCACACCGCCACCTTCTTGCTCACAAGTCTCGCCGCGCCGCGCGTCACGGACAATTCGCACATCACCGCCCGAGCCGGCTCGCCTGCAGGCGCAAAGGCGCTGCCCGACACCAAGACCTCCCCACGCGCCTTGGGTTGACTCCCGTCAATGATCCCGCCCGGCACCCACTCGCCGACGTCCTTCCACAGGGCCTGCTCGGTCATCAGCCGCCGCGGCTCGGCGAATGGCACGTAAGCGATGACGCTCACCACGAGCGTGCAGCGACGGCGGTGCTCGACGACGCGGTGCAGCAGGCTCAGGCGCTGGGGTTTGAGGACTTTCAAGCGGTTACCATTGAGTACATAGGCAGAATTTAAGGCTCTTTAAGTCCACCAGGCACGGATAAATTCCGGGCGGCACGGGCGTGCTACGCGCTAAGACAAACTCCTTCATTACCGTGCCGTGGTCGAGCAGCAGCTCGGCGTCGCCAGTGCAGGTCGGGTAAGAACTGTGTTTTCCGCTCACGATGCCCATTTTGCGTGACTGCAAACGCGCGTACCGCAGGACACCGCGCGCGCGAAATATGGCGCGTGACGCGTAGTACAGCAAAAAAATCGCGCCAAATGGAAGCAAAACAAAGGTTCCCACGAGTATTAAAACATTTACATTACTAGGGTTGATCCCGTTTTGTATCAGATTGTTACTTGGGATCCAGTCCATCGCCAACATCGCCAATCCGAAGCCATTCAGCACCAACGCAAAAAACCCACTTACAAGGAACGGACCGGGCCTGAGCCTAACGTCGATGGCCTGAATGGCGGCATTGGCCGCATCGATCGGCGCGCCACAGGCGTCGCAGCTTAGGATGCGCAGGCGGTGGTCGAATAGCGTGTTGCCCATGGTCGGTCTCAACGAAGGGAGCTCGTACCTCGATTCACTCGAATCGAGGGGTAAGGAATCGGCAGTGCCCAAGTCAATAGCATGGCAAATCGATGAGCAAGTCGCCGGCTAGATGCACAGCCTCGCCAACTAGGGGACGTGGAGTTACGCATCGTTTCGATGGATGAGGGTATTCGTGGCCCCGCAAAACCTGCAGCGAACGGTGCTCGCAGCGGGGGATACATCCAGGGGCGCGTTGCACTGTGCGCACGTGAGAACTTTCGCAGTTTGCGGCGCGGCCTTTGTCGACTTGGTGACCTCGATCGTGAGCCCCCCCTGCGGGCTGAGGTGAATGGCCACGTTCTTGTCCTGCCGCCCTTCGCCGCCCAGACCGTGATGGATGAAAACCTGCGGTGGATGGATGAAAACCTGGGGTGAGCTCTGCTGAACGCCCGGCAGCGCTCCTTTTCTCAGCGCCTCAGTGATGATTTGCGACAAGTCGAGCGGCATCCCTGCGAGCTGGATCGATGGCTGGTTGTCGCCCGGCGAACTCGCGTGCTCGCTCCGTGCATCTGTCATCGCCGAAACAATAAAGCCAATCATAAGCGCGACAACCACGCCAATGCCGGCCGCGAGCCATTCCAGTTGGTCGGTGGTGACAAAAGTATAGACACACGCACATGCTACCAAGAGCCCCGTAAATAAGACGCCGAGTGCCAAGTTGCTCATGGGGTGGGATCCAAAACACGCGGTGGTGTCAACAGTTGCCTATGGTCGGTATTAACTCCGCTATGTGCAGCCGTGACTTCAGCGGAGCTACTTTCGCTACAGTCATGAAAGCGAGATTAATCCCGCGCTGAGGGCTGACACTGCAATTGCAAAAATTCTTGGCCCCCCTGTCTCAATTTTAGTCCCTTCAGATACCCTTTGCACTCCGACGTTCTCGAGCTTTACACCGGTGGTCGACGCCGATATTCCGCAAAGCTCTACTTTGCACCCCGTGTACCCAGCCGAAAAACCCGTAATTTCGGTCTTCTTGGACCCGGCGAACTCGAATTGGGTGCAGTTCCACCCCTCGTCCGGAACAGTGACCTTCCAACTTGAGGCTTTAATGTCGAAACTCGCGATCCTGCCAGATGTGGCGCCCCAGTCGAGGGTCGTGGGGCCGAACGTCAGCTCGGTCGGCCCGAACTTGAAACCGGTAGTGCCAGAGTTGAACTGGGTGTTGGCAAAGGTAAGATTCGTCGCTCCAGCGTTGT
>CANMZR010000262.1 GCA_947502375.1 Polyangiaceae bacterium | reverse complement strand
TGCGCTCGATGCACTGGTACAGGACCGTCTCTTCGGGACGATGCCGCCGGAAGGAATTGTTTTGTGATTGTTGATGTGGGTGTTGTAGTGTTGTTTGTGCCATGGTTTGGTGTTAGTGCAAAGTGCGTGTCAGTTGTTAGGTTGTGGTATTTTGCAGCCTTGGAGAGTGCGACGGGTGGCGGGCGCTAAGGGGTTGTTAGCGGCTGCTATCCTGCGTTGGGGAGCGGCGGCGGCACACAGGCCCCTGTGAATGGCTAGGCCTCGTGACATGATCGCCAACCAGAGGAGCGCCTGGTGGTCGAAGTACGCGACGCTGCCGGCGGTGATCGCTGTCGAGCCGAGCGCTAAGGTCGCGATGACCGGTCCGCGCCATTGGGTAAGTTTCGGTTTTAAACATCGGAGCTGTCGGGAGCGCCGCGCGCGACTGCGAAAGACTCCACTCGCGCGATGACCCCAAGAAAAATCTTATCGATTGTTGGGGATCTGTGTGTTTTCGCAGCGAGCTCAACACGCTGCTAGCTACCGCCGCCCCGAGCGGCCTCGTGGACCTTCCGAGCTGACAGCGAAGCATGGGCAGCGCTCCTGGGCTCTGGTAGAGAGCGGGCATGTTGAACGAGGCACTCGGGACCATCGGGGTGATCGGAGCGGGGCAGATGGGTCGCGGAATCGCGCAGGTTGCCGCCGCGAGTGGTTACCGCGTCGTCCTGGCAGACGCGAGCGTTGACATCGCCGAAAAAGGCCTGGAAATCCTGGCGATTCAGCTCGGAAAGCTCGTTGAGAAGGGCAAGCTTCCGGCGGCTGAACGGGACGCCATCCTGCTCCGGATTGTTGCGGCAAAGGGCCCGGCCGACTTCGGCGCGGTGGACCTGGCGATCGAAGCGGCGACGGAGAACTTCGAGCTGAAGGTGAAGCTTCTCGCTGCCTACGATGCGGCGCTCCCCGTGGGGGCGATCCTCGCGACGAACACGTCCTCCATCTCGATAACGAAGCTCGCCGCGGCCACCAAGCGTCCCGATCGGGTGATGGGCATGCACTTCATGAATCCCGTCCCGATGATGAAACTCTGTGAGCTCGTGCGCGGACTCCAGACCTCAGAGAGCACCTACGCGACCGTGCAAGCGGCTGCCGAACGCCTTGGAAAAACGGTGATCGTCTCGAGCGCTACCCTCGTATACGAGGGTATGCAAGCGGGAGCGCCGTCTAGCTTGCGCAGGTGGACGCACTCCACGTGCGCCTGGCCGCCAATGTCAGGAGAATCGCGAAGGAAAAAGGTGTGGTGTTGTCGCACCTGCCGGACTTCGCTAGCGTCAACTCGGCGCATTTCTGGTTCGTGCTCAGCGGCAAACGAAGCCCGACACTCGTTTGGCTGGCGAAGCTGGCTAAAGGCCTCGACGTGGACGTCGTCGATCTGCTGCAGCCCGACCAGCAGGTACCTAGAATGCCGACCTGAAACGGGCTGCGCTGATCTCGCCCGCCCGCAGACGCGTTCGACGTCTGCAAATCCGGCCAATACCGGGACGACACGAACAAAACCCTGGCCGAAAAGCCCTTGCGGGCGCTCGGATGTTGGGTGGGACGGCAGCTTGGGGGAGCGTGGCGGTTTGCTCTGATTTTTGTGCGCGAGCGTCCGCCGTCGGGCAAAACGGGTGTTTTGTCGTGGTGGGCAGCGCGGGGGAGGCGCGCCGTCGCCATCGCGAGCGTGCCGCCGTGAGTCACGCTCGCGCCCCGCTGGCCGAAGGCCAAGGTGTCTCTTGACTAGATACCTATGACCAGTCACGATCGAACGCATGTCCGATACGATCCCCGCGACCGAGTTCAAGGCCACGTGCCTCGCGCTCCTCGACCGCGTTGCCGAGCGCCGCGAGTCGTTCGTGATCACCAAACGAGGAAAACCGGTCGCGAAACTCGTTCCACTCGCGGCGACGAAGCAGAAGCGCAAGTCGCTCATCGGCAGCGTTACGATCGTCGATCCGAACGACGATCTTCTCTCAACCGGGCTCCGTTGGGACATCGAGGACGGAAAGTAGTGATCCATCGCCGCGTTCTCGTGGATACGCACGCCCTCCTGTGGTGGCAGGCGAAGCACCGAAAGCTGTCGCGCACCGCACGCACGGCGCTCGAACGAGCCGACGCGGTGCTGGTGAGCGCGGTGACATGCTGGGAGATCCTGACGCTTGTCGGAGCCGGTCGAATTCGGTTCGATCGAAGCGTGACGGAGTGGTTCGCCGATCTGGAAGGCGACGACCGTCTCGAGCTCGTCGCGCTGTCACCACGCGCCGCGCTCGTAGCGTATGATCTGCAGCGTGCGCGCTTTCACGGCGATCCCGCCGACCGAATGATTTACGCGACCGCCGTCGAGTGCACCGCACCGCTCGTCACCGCCGACGAGCGCATCACCGAATTCGCCGCAGCTTCCTCGCCCCCGATCACGATCATCTGGTAGCGCGAGGCCGATGTGCTCACAAGCACGGCCAACGGGGCGGCGAGCGGAGCGGGCAACGACGACGCGAAGACCGAGGTCTACCGGGACGCTTCGTACGGCACCGCCGATCTCGTCGACAAGCTCGAGAGCGCCGGCATCGAGCTTAACGTCAAAGTTCAGCCGCCTTCGGCGCGCGAGGGAATGTTCTCGCAAGACGACTTCGAGAGCGATACCAAGGCCGCAGAAGTGCGCTGCCCCGCAGGCGTGCGCGTTTCGCTACGCATGCTGAAGGCCATAGGTCTTTCGAAGCTGTAAAAACAGCTCCGGGAGGCGGCTACGCGGCTCGACCGAAGGCGTGGGCACGCGGGGAGAGAGGTTGAGCCCAGTGATTTGGAGCTTGAATTTGCGGGTGCGGCGGGTGGTTTGCCGGTTGCGCGTACTCGAGACTGTCGCCGTCGCGATGGAGGCACTCGCGGCGTCCCTGCCACCCTCTACCGAGACGCTCCGCACTCTCGCACGGCAGATCGAGACATCGAGCACGACGCTTCCCATCGCGCCGCGCTTCATTGCGACCCATCTAGAACGCGTTCTAACGGAAGCCCTGTAGACTTTCCCCGCAAGTGCGTCGGTGAAGTACACGGCGGGTCCGCGAAGGGCGAGAAGCGAATTGTTCAAGGGCGTCGCCAAGTCGACGACCGCGCCGCCCTTGAGCGCTCTCGAACGAATGCGGCCCAATGGACCCTTGTCGTTCAATTGGATCGCGCTCCAGTAAACGGCGTTGGCATCGACCGCGATTGAATTCGGTCCCCATTGGCCGGCGGCCATGAGTTCAGGCGGGCCCCCGGATCCAGTAGGGGAGTCGGGCGTGGTCTCGAGGTCTTCGACGGTGTGGCCCGCCCGGTCGACTGCCACGAGCCGGTAGCGCCCGGGTACGTCCGGAACCTCCGGGTCCCCGAAGAAGACCGCGAACACGTAGCGGCCGGGCTCCTCTGCGCGCAGGCTCGCGTTCGTCACCCATGCGGCCGGCATGTCACGACGGAGGTGCGCCAACCAGCGCGCCCGCGCCGCCTTGAATCCGGCGTCGAACCTCCGGGTGAGCCATCTCATCACCAAAAACTCCCAGCACGGGATGCAGGCGTGTAGGGGTGCGGAGTGGCGGGAAAACTCACTTGAACCGGGATAACTTCTGATTAGGATGCGTCTGGGCAATACGTGATCACTTAGCTGCCAGCTGGCTGTCAAGGCGAGTTGGCTGGCCCGACAACCCGGATCCCTCGGCACCTCCTCCGGCCGAGCACGACACGCACTCCAAATTGTGGGTCTCGCCCGAAGCGCAGAAGCAACTCTGGCACTTCCTGGAGACCGGTGAAGTCATCTCGGTTTGCGATGGGCCCTGCGACCCCGCATGAACTTTGACCGGCGCCTGCATGATTTGAGCCTGTCACTTTCAATCCGTGCAGGTTCGCGCTAAGCTATTGAAATGGTTCCACGACGCGTCACGAAGGTACTTCTGGATCTGGCGCGCTACTACCCGATCGTCAGCGTCACGGGCCCTCGCCAGTCGGGGAAATCGACGGCTTGTTCGCAGTCGTTTCCAAGCAAGCCCCGGATCTCACTCGAGCCCATAGACGCGCGCGAATATGCCACCGCCGATCCACGTGGCTTCCTGGCCGAGTACCCGGACGGCGCCATCCTCGACGAAGTACAGCGCGTCCCGAGCCTCCTCAGCTATCTCCAGGAGATCGTCGATGCAGATCCGACCCCTGGCCGTTGGATCCTGACAGGCTCGCAAAACTTCGCATTGTCCGCTGGCATCGCCCAGAGCCTGGCCGGCCGTACCGGCGTGGCCCAGCTGCTGCCGCTGTCGCTCGACGAAGTGCGACTTTTCCCGAAACCTCCGACAACGCTCTGGGAGACGATTTGGACGGGAGGATACCCGCGCATCCACGACCGGGGCATTCCCGCCGACCGCTGGCTTGCCGACTACGTCACAACCTACGTACAACGCGATGTTCGGAGTGCCGCCAACATCCAGGATCTGGTGGCCTTCACGACCTTCCTTCGCCTTCTGGCGGCACGAACGAGCCAGGAGCTGAACCTCTCCGACTTAGGCGCCGACGCGGGCGTTTCACACACCACCGCCCGCGGATGGCTGTCCGTCCTGGAAGCCAGCTACCTGGTTCACCGTCTTCCGCCCTGGATACGCAACACCCGAAAACAACTCGTCAAAGCGCCGAAAGTGCACCTCGTCGACTCGGGCCTCGCCTGCTGGCTTCTCGACATCCGAACGCCCGAACAGCTCCGTCACCATCCATTGAGAGGCCCGATCTTCGAGACCTGGGTGGTCAGCGAGGTCCTGAAATCCCGGCTCAACGCGGGGTTGGACGGCCGGCTCTACCACTTCCGCCAGACGCGCGGCGCCGAGGTCGATCTTCTCGTGGAGCGCGGGATCGACGACATCATCGCGGTCGAATGCAAGTCCGGAACAACCATCACCGGCGACCAGCTCAAATCCCTGTTGGCCTTCGAGGCAACCCCACTGGGTCCGAGCCCCGTCCGCCTCGAAAGACGTCTCATCTACGGGGGCGAGCCGAGCCAGGTCCGCTCGAACGCGCACAACGTGTCATGGGCAGACGTCGCCAGCCTGCCCTGGTCCAACTGACGCGGGCGTTTGGCGCGTGGCCGGGGGCGTGCAAACGGGTGGGGCCATAGGTCTCTCGAAGCTGTAAAAACAGCTCCAGGGGGCGGGTACGCGGCTCCACCGAAGGCGGGGCACGCGGGAAGAGAGATTGAGCCCAGTGATCCAGTGATCCGGAGCCTGAACCTGTGGGTGCGACGGGTGGTTTGCCGTTTGCGCGAGCGCGAGACAAACTGTTTTTTTTGTGCGAGTGGTTGAAGGTCGTGTGAGTGTGAACCAAGTGCAGAGCCTGCCCCCGCGAAGGCTGCGTGTGACCCTGGACGGCCGCATCAACGTGTACCTGGGCACGAGGCTCCTGCAGAGCTTCGTAGCCGAGGGCATCGACCTAGACGACCCCGCACTCGAGGCCGCGTAACCAACCCAAAAAAGCGGACATATGCCTTGTCGCTAAAACCGGACTTTACCGAGTGTCAGCAACATCCTCCGCGCGGCGGGCTTCAAGGTTCTTGAGGGCAGTGCGACAGAAACTATGGATTATTCATACAGGACTCGCCATGCGTCAAACCGTCGCCGTCAGCCTCCCCGCCGAGTTGACCGTCCGCCTCGATGCGGTTGCCGCCGAGGAGGGCACCTCCCGGAGCGAAATCGTGCGCGATGCGCTTCGGCGGTACCTCGCTCAGCGCCAACTCCAGCAGGTTCGTGCAGCCATCATCCCCTTCGCGGAGGCCGCCGGGGTTCTCACCGATGAGGACGTCTTCCGGCAAGTTTCGTGAGGGTCGTGCTGGACACGAACGTCATCGTCGCCGCGCTCGCCACCCGAGGCGCCTGTGCTGAGCTGTTTGCCCGCGTCCTCGCCGCTCACGAATACGGCGTTGATGCGAATCTCCACGCCGAGGTCGAACGGGTGTTGAGAGTCAAGTTCAGGCTCCCCGAGGAGCGCATCCGCGCGGCCCGTGACTTGCTCGCATCGACCGGGATCGCCGTTGAGTCGGTGCCTCTCCCGGAGCCCGGGTGCCGAGATCCTGACGACGACCGCATCCTCGCCCTCGCCCTCGCGTTGGCGTTCGAGGCGGAGGTGCTGGTCACCGGAGACGACGACCTGCTTGTGCTCCACCCCTGGTCAGGGATTTCCATTCTTCGACCAAGGGACTTCTGGCCGATGGACCGCGCAGCGGCCGGGTTGGGGTGAATTGGAGTTGATCTCCACAAAGCAGCCTTCATGGCCCGTAAACGCAAGAACGCCCGCCTTCCACATCGGAAAAGCGGGCGTTCTATCGATGGTCGGGATGGCCGAATGGTTATCGAACTTTCTGGCTGGACCCGAAGGGCTGGGGCACCGAGAAGATGCTGGCCTTTGAGGGGCAGTTCAGGCCAAAGCCGGAGGCTTCACCGGCTCTGGCGTAGCCTGGCGGGAGGCGACCGTCGAGCACCATCATTCCGCTCCAGTGACGGACGGCGGGAAGCACGTTCTACTCGAGGTGCACGGCGGTATCCGCCATCCTGCGGCCCAAACAAGATGGACAAAAACCGCGTCGTTTACAGGAAAAAGCCAAAAGCTGCGAGTGACCGCAGCTGCGGCATTCCAAATGCAGACAACCCGCTTCGAGTCGGCCGCAGCGTCCATATTCCTCGAACTCGCGCACGACAAACTTCGGTAGCCCGCCGGCCTCTTCGGCCCGCTCGCGAAACTCGGCCGAGTGCGCTCGATGCACTGGTACAGGACCGTCTCTTCGGGACGATGCCGCCGGAAGGAATCGCTCTGCGATTGCCGATGCGGGTGCTGCAGTGCCGCGTGCGCCATGGCCCGCCGGCAGCGCGAAGCGCGTGCCAGCCGTCAGAACGCGGCATTTCGCAGCCTTGGAGAGTGCGACGGGTGGCGGGCGCTAAGGGATTGTTAGCGGCTGCTATCCTGCGTTGAGGAGCGGCGGTGGCACACAGGCCGCTGTGAATGGCGAGGCCTCGTGACATGATCGCCAACCA
>CANMZR010000261.1 GCA_947502375.1 Polyangiaceae bacterium | reverse complement strand
GCGTCGGACCCGGCGCCAGCCCCTCGTAGCCCCAGATTGGCGTTGCCGGGGCGGTGGGACCGCGCAGCCGCGCCTCGCCCGGGCGCGCGCGCAGCATCTCGCCGAGGCGCTGCCGTCCAAGCAGCGGCTCGACACGCTTGCCGTCCGCATCGACCTCGAAAACGTCGATCTTGCGAACCTTGAAGCGTGGCCCTTCGTCGATCGGAATAACGATCTCGATGCCGGAGCGATCCGGCGTCAGCATGATGCGCGGCGCCGCGACCTGAACCGTGAGAAAGCCCTTGTCGTAGTAATAGGACTGGAGCACGAGGACATCGCGCTCGAACATGTCCTGACGAAACGGACCGCCGGAGCCAAACGAGAGCAAGCCGATGCGCCCGGTTTGGGTGTTCTCGCGAAGTTCCATCTCGGGGATCGAGTCGTTGCCGATGAAAGTGACGCGGCGAACCGTCACTTTTTCGTGCTCGCGAACCGTGAAGACGAGCGTGACTTGATTGTCTTTCTGCGGAATGACCTCGTAGTCGATCTCGGCCAGAAAGCGGCCTTCCTCGGCGTACTTGTCGCGCAGTTTCTGGATGGTGCGACGCACCTCTGAGGACTTGAAGATGTTGCCGGTCTTGAGGTCGCTCTTGACCACTTCGGCGAGGTCGTCTTCGCTCAGGGCAAGGTTTCCCTTGAATTTGACCTCCTTGACGCTTGGCCGTTCGCGCAAGAGCAGGCGCACCGTCACTTCGTCCGCGCTGCTCGTGAGGTCGACTTCGATGTCGTCGAAGTTTCCCGAGTCCCACAAGTCCCGCACGTCGCTCGTCGCCCCGTTCGGGTCGAAGGGTTTGCTGGCCTTCAGCCACTTGAGCAGGCCTTCAATTTCCTCGTTCGAGATCCGCTTGTTGCCGGCGATCTTCACGGCGGCGATGAGTTTGCCACGCGCGAGCTCGGCGTCGCGTGGTGGGAGTGCCGCTAGTGGGGCCGGACTCCCCGGCACTGCAGCCGCGGCCGGGAGCGTTGGCGTGCCGGAGGGTGGCGTGCCCTCGCTCGGGGAGGGCGCGCCGGGCGGAGCGTCATCCGGAGCCTGGGCCAGGGCCATCCGTAAGCCAAAAAGGAACGCCACTGCGAGGGTGAGCAGTCCCGTAACCGCCGGGAGGCGGCCGTGTCGCCGCTGTTTTTCCCAAGGCGGTCGGAAGGACGGGCTCATAACGAAAAAGGGCACTTGGGAACTCGGCTGAAGGCCCGAAAAACCCGAAGTTACGGCTTTCGGACCCCCTGGGCGGGATACCCGTACCGCATGCTGTACGGGGTCACAACCCGAGGCTGAACTTTCCGCAATTCTTGACCTGAAGCGCCTGGCTCGGTAAGTCGAGGCGGGGTACGTGGGTACTGAACGAAGGTCTAGCATGGGAACGCAGTCGAAGACGCCCGAGGCTTCCGAAGACGAGACGACGGGCAACACCCGCCGCAGCGGCAATGGTGGGCGTGGGCAGGGCAAGGGAGGAAAAGGCACGCAGCCTCCGCCTCCAATTCCGGATGTCTCCCTCGCTCGCGAGGCGGAGCGGCGGTACCTGAATTACGCGCTGAGCGTCATCACGTCACGCGCGCTTCCCGACGTTCGTGACGGCTTGAAACCGGTCCAGCGCCGCATTCTTTTCGCCATGCTCGAAGACCTGGGGTTGCGTCCCGACGGTCGTTACCGAAAGAGCGCGGCCGTCGTCGGTGAGGTGATGGGTAAGTACCATCCTCACGGTGATACCGCGATCTACGACGCGATGGTGCGCATGGCGCAGTCCTTCTCGATGCGCGCTCCGCTGGTCGATGGGCAAGGCAACTTCGGCTCGCCCGACGGCGATGGCGCGGCCGCCATGCGTTACACCGAGGTCAAGCTCACCTCCCTCGCGATGGAGCTGATGACGGAGCTCGGCAACGAGACGGTCGAGTTCCGAGCCAATTACGACGGTACACGGGAGGAACCCCTCGTCCTACCGTCGCGCTTTCCGAACCTGCTCGTGAATGGTTCGTACGGCATCGCTGTCGGCATGGCGACCAGCATTCCACCCCACAATCTCGGTGAAGTGGTCGATGCGTGTGTCTCGCTCATCGACGACCCCGAGGTGACGTCGAAGAAACTCTTGAAGTACGTGAAAGGTCCGGATTTTCCGACCGGCGGTGAGCTTATTTGTTCGAAGAGCGAGCTCGCCGATATTTACGAGACGGGGCAAGGCTCGATCAAGCTTCGTGGCGAGTGGCATCATGAACCCGGCGATAAGCGCGGTGACAACGATCTGGTCGTCATCCGCTCGATGCCGTTTGGTATCGAGCGACGCGCGGTGGTGGAAAAGATCGCCGAGATCATCATTCAGAAAAAGCTCCCGCCCCTCGTGGACGTGCGCGACGAGTCCACCGAGATTGTGCGCGTCGTCCTCGAACTCAAGCGCGGCACGGACCCGCAGCTCGTGCTTGCGTATCTTTACAAAAATACCCCGCTCGCGACGAATGTGCAGCTCAATCTGACCTGCCTCGTTCCGACGCGACCGGGGCAACCGCCGGCTCCGGAGCGACTTGGATTGCGGGATATTCTGGCGCATTTCGTCAAGTTTCGCTTCGAGACCGTGACCAAGCGCCTGGAGTTCGACCTGAAGAAGCTCCTCGCGCGGATTCATATTCTCGAGGGCTTCGAAATTATTTTCGATCGTCTCGACGAGGCCATTCGCATCATCCGAAAGAGCGATGGGAAAGCGGATTCAGCCCAAAAGTTGATCGGTCGGTTCGGCCTGTCCGCGCTGCAAGCGGATGCCATTCTCGAGTTGAAGCTCTACCGTTTGTCGAAGCTCGAGATCCTCGAGATTGAGCGCGAACTCGGTGAAAAGCGCGCGGCCGCGAAGAAACTGCAAGAGCTGCTGAAGCACGAAGGGAAGCGAATGCTGGTGGTTCGCGAGGAGCTCATCGAGTTGAAGCAACGCTTTGCGACGAAGCGGGCCTCGACCATCGTGGCGGAAGTCGACGAACCCGAGTTCACCCAGGAATCCTTCATCATCGAGGAGGACGCTATCGTGATTTTGTGCGCAAGCGGCTGGGTGAAGCGCGTTCGCAATGTGAAGGACGTCCATCAGACCCGCATGCGCGAAGGCGATGGCGTCCTGGCTGCGGTCGCAGGCTCGACCCGGACGAGTGTCGCGTTCTTTTCAAATCAAGGTGCCTGCTACGTCACGCGCATCGATGCCATTCCGGCGGCGACGGGTTACGGCGACCCCATACAGAAGCTCTTCAATCTCGGAGACGGTGAGCGCATCGTCTCGGTGATGTCCTTCGACCCGCGGGTCCGCAAGGTCGTGGCGGCCGAAGAGGGCGTCCTCGAACCGCAGCCCCCGTTTGCATTGGCGATGATGCGCAGCGGACTCGGTTGCCGTTTCTCGTTGCGGACGCATGCGGAGCCTTCGACCCGAGCGGGACGAAAGTTCGCTCGTCTCAACGAGGGCGACGAAGTGCTCACCGTCCTCGGTCTCGGGACCGAACGCGAACTGGGCTGGGTGATGTGCGCATCCGACGATGGCCACGCGCTGGCCGTCCGTGCCGACGAGGTGCCGGTGTTGAGCGGGCCCGGTAAGGGCGTCATCGTCATGAAGTTGGAAGCCGGGGGGACCCTTTTGGGTGCTCAACTCGGGTTCCGCGATCTCGACGCCATCACGGTCGAGACGGGTTCAGGGACGGAGCGCTCGTTGACCCTGCGCAGCATCGAGGGGACCCGTGCCGCGCGCGGAACGGCCATCGTGAAGCGCGGTGGATTTGCGAAGTTCTTGTGGAAAAAGGCTGAGACTCCGAACCTCGGGGGCGAATAGAAAGATGGCCATGGTCAAGGGCGAGCAACCGTATACGGCAGCCGATATCGAGGTCCTTGAAGGTCTCGAACCGGTCCGCAAACGACCGGCAATGTACATCGGCGGCACCGATGAACGGGGCTACCATCACTTGCTTTGGGAGATTGTCGACAACTCCGTTGACGAAGCGATAAACGGCCACGCGAAATCCATCACGGTCGTGCTCGATGCCGATGGCCGCGGGGCTGCGGTGACGGACGACGGCCGCGGGATCCCGGTTGACCGGCACCCCAAGCACAAGCGCCCCGCACTCGAAATCATTCTCTGCACGCTTCACGCCGGTGGAAAATTCGGCGGCGAAAGCAAGGGCTACCAGATATCGGGTGGTCTTCACGGGGTTGGCGCGAGCGTCGTCAATGCGCTGAGCTCCCACCTCGAAGCGCGCGTCAGTCGGGATGGCTTCGAGTACCTGCAGACCTTTGGGCGCGGTGTTCCGACGAGCCAGCTTACGAAGGGGGGAGCGACGCGCAAGCACGGCACGACGATCCACTTTCGTCCCGACACGAAAATCTTCGGCACCACGGCGAAGTTCGACCTCGAATTGGTTCGAGAGCGCCTTGAAGGCCGCTCGTATGTGCACGCGGGGCTTCGGCTCCACCTTGAAGATCTTGCGACCAAACAGTCTTTCGCGTTCGAGCATCCGAACGGGATCGCAGACTTTCTCCCCGTGCTGGTGAAGCAGCGCGAACACCAGCCGATCCACAAGGACTTGTTCGTCACGCAGCGCGAAGGCGACGTGAAGGTTGAAGTGGCGCTCCAATGGACCGACGCGTTTGACGAATGCGTACGGTCTTACGTCAACGGGATCGGCACGCCGAATGGCGGCACTCACGTGACGGGCATCAACTCTGCGGTCGTGAAGGCGGTTCGCAGTTTCATCGAGACCAAGAAACTTGCGATAAAGGGCGTCACTCTCGGCTCCGAGGACATTCGCGAGGGCATGGTCGTGCTCGTCAGCTTGTACGTCGCCGAACCTCAATTTCAGGGACAGACGAAGGATCGTCTCAACAACCCGGAGGTCGCGCTTGCGGTCGAGTCGCTCGTGCGACCGGCCCTGGAACAATGGCTGCTTGAAAATCCGACCATCGGCGATGCCGTGGTCGCCCGTGGGATCCAAGCTGCCCGAGCGCGTGCCGCCCGAAAAGCAGCGGATCAGTCTGTTACCCGCAAGACCGCGACGAGTCATCGACTGAACTTGCCAGGGAAGCTTGCCGACTGTTCGTCCACGGATCCGGGGCAGTGTGAACTCTTCATCGTCGAAGGTGACAGCGCCGGCGGCTCGGCCAAACAGGGACGGGATCGTCGGACCCAGGCGATCCTGCCGCTCCGGGGTAAAGTGCTGAATTCCGAGCAGGCGAGCGTGTCGAAAGTGCTTGCGAACAAGGAGCTTCAAGACCTCGTTCAAGCGCTCGGTTGTGGCTTCGGGGCGACGTACGACGTGAGCAAGTTGCGCTACGGCCGGATCTTTCTCCTGATGGACGCCGACAGCGACGGGCAGCACATCTCGACCCTGCTGCTCACGTTCTTTTATCGGCATCTGCCGGGCCTTCTGAGAGGCGGGCATGTCTACCTTTCGCAGCCGCCGCTCTTTCGTGTCGATGCGGGCAAAGCGACCCATTGGGCGCTCGACGAAGAGGAGCGGGACCGCGTGCTCGCCGGCCTTCCTGGCAATGTAAAGGCTCAGATCTCGCGCTTCAAAGGTCTTGGAGAGATGCCGGCGGAAGACCTCAAGGCGACGACCCTTGACCCCAGCCGACGCCGGGCGCTCAGGATTGTCATCGAAGGCGAAGTCGAGACCGATCACGTGCTCAATCAGTTGATGGGGAAAGATCCGCAGGCGCGCTTCCGCTTCATCATGGAGCGCGCAAACCAAGCGGATCTCCAAGAATTGGACGTGTGAACGCCGTTTCTCCGGGACGGGTCGCCGCGGCAGTTTAGCAACGCGATGCGGGCCAAGCCTTGAAGGGGCTCGTCCAGCCGTTGGTTTCGGTTACTCTCAGCGGCAATGCCTCGTTCCCTTGGGTTCGCCCCCGTTCTGGTGCTGTTCGTGACGCTCGCAGGGGAGGCTCAGGCCTTCGATGCTTTTAAAGAGCTTCGCGGCGCGCCGCTTGGCTCGGCCAGCGAGTGGACCAACTACATTCGCCTTGACGATCTCGATGGGGACGGAGATCTCGATGTGCTGGTTCCCAACTGCGGTGGATTTTTTTCGAGCCCCGCGGCGCAGCCTTTTCGCGTGTACAAAAATGACGGGAAAGCGAAGTTCACCGAGGCGCCGGAGATGTTTGGTGGCGCGTTCAATGCGGCCATTCGCGTGCTCGACGTCGGCGACATCGATGGTGACGGAGATCTCGACGTGTTCGCCCCGAGTGCCAGCGGCGCGGCCGACCGGTTGTTCGTCAATCATGGAAAGGGGGTGTTCGTCGATGAGGCCTCGGCTCGGATTGGTTCTCACTCGCGCTCGGCCGCTGTTCGCTTCCTGGACGTCGACGCCGACGGTGACCTCGATGTGTTCGTGGCCGCCGGTTACGCCGCGAGCGAGCCCGTGCCAGCGCGCCTCTACGTGAACGATGGTCAGGGCACTTTCGGAGAAGCGTTGGGCAAGCTTCCGAACGTCGGTCCGAGTGACATCGATGATGTCGATGTCTTTGACGCGGATCGCGACTTTGACCTGGATTTGCTGGTCAACAGCCATGGCGAGAAGCCTGTTCTTTGGTTGAATGACGGTACGGGCACCTTTGTCGACGCCAAGGCTGCGCTCGGTTTCAGCGGAGCCGGACTCAAATATGGTCCTTCAGCTTGCGACGTGGACAACGACGGAGATCTCGATCTTTGGTTCGACAACGCGGGCCCGGATTACACCGAGGCGCTGCTTATCAACGATGGCAAGGGCACCTTCGTTGACGAAACGGTGGCGCGCGTGAGCGGAAACCCCTCCGCCGACGACAATGGAGTGGTGTGCGCCGACGTCGATCTCGACGGCGACTTCGATGCCATCGTGGTCTCTCTCGGAACGCCCGAGCGCGTGCTCTTGAACGATGGCTCGGGTCACTTCACGCACGTCGGAGGCTTTCCAAAAGATGTGGATTCGAGCTTGTGGCTCGATGTCGGCGATCTCGATGGCGACGGTCGTCTCGATGCCGTGACCGGTCAGGGAGAGAACGGAAACTTGATGAACCGCGTCT
>CANMZR010000260.1 GCA_947502375.1 Polyangiaceae bacterium | reverse complement strand
CCGGAGAGGACGGACACTTCGTCATCTACGACGTTCCACTGGCTCAAGTGCAGGCGTTCGCGTTCTTGCGCTCGCTCGCGGACGAAAAGCCGCCAAGACTCAAAAAACCCCAGTAACGGGAACTTCAGTAACGGGAACTTCAGTAACGGGAACTTCAGTAACGGGAGCGTCACTCGTCGGCAGCGCCGTGGCTACCCTTGGTGTGCGAACCCGCAAGCGGAAGGCTCTTCAGAGCCGCACAGCTGTCTTCATGACCATGCGAGCACGAACCCTGGAGCATCGGCTCAAGCAGGCTGCAGGTCGTCGTGTCACCGCCTTCGCACCCGCGGCGGAGCAGCAGCACCGAGTGAGCGACGTCCCGTTTCACCGAATCGCCGCGAAAATAAGCCATTCCGGCAGCGGAGCACTCGGACGCTTGCCCAGCTTCACACGCCACCTCGCTCGGCAGCGCCTTCACCGCGCTTCGTTCGCGCACCCGAGTGGCGCTGTCGCGACGGATGCGTTCGACACCATCGCAACCTCGTGTGTCACCGTTCACGCAGGCCTCTTCGAAAAAACTCAGAGCTTGAGCGTTGTCTTCCTTTACTGAAATTCCCTGTTCATAAAGCACACCGACGTCGTAACACGCCTCACCGTCAGCCTTTTTACAGGCCATCCGAAAGAACTTCACGGCCTCGAGCGCATCAGCCGCGACCCCTTCGCCGAGCAAGAACATCACGCCAAGCTCCCGACAGGCGGTCGGATGCTGGTGCCGGCAGCTCCAGTCCAAGAGCTCCTTGGCACGAGCAGGAGATTTCGCTTCGCCGACACCATGCAACGCCGCCAGGCCCAAGTTCGTGCAGCCGCCGACGTTCTTGCCCGCACATGCAGTCTCGTACAGCTTGTGGGCCTGCACGTGGTCCTCGCTCGTACCGAGACCGAGCTCGTGCATCACCCCGAGCGAGCTGCACGCACTCTGTTCACCTTGTTCGCACGCCTTCGTGAACTCGGAGAACGCGAGCGGAAAAATACTCGGATCGGTGCTCCGACGGAGCGAGCGTTCGACGCAAAACTGCGCGCTGAAGGTCTTCGGTGAAGCGCCCTTTTGCTGGGGTTGGCAGCCGCTGAGCGCGAGCCAAACGACCGTCACACCAAGGCACTTTTGAACACCCATCGACCGCACGCCAAGATAAACCGTAAGTGGGTCTTCCTGGCGCGGCAAGAGACCTCAATCGAACTCGACGGCGCCTTCTCCTTGAGACAGCTCGTCGAGCATTTGGCGAGCCTCGATCTGCACTTCCACCTCGGGACCACTGCGCAAGAATGCCTCGAGGTGAATCACCGCCGCGGCTCGATCACCCACGGCCGCGAAGGCTAGGGCAAGCGCGTAATGGGCGTCCCCGTCTTGGGGGAAGCGCTCGAGTGCGTCCCGTCCCTCGGTGATTGCGCCAACGACGTCGCCGCTCTTGCGTAAGGCATGCGCGAGGCCAACCCGTGCGGCGAGGTACTCGGGAGCCACGGTCACGGCGGCGGCAAAGGCATCGCGCGCCGCCTCATCTTGATGGATCTCGCTCATGGCCACGCCAGTAAAATAGTAAGCGTACGCATTCTGCGGATCCGCCAGGAGCACCCCTTTCAAGGAGCGCAGAGCATCTGGATGATTCCCGTCGAGTAACAGCTCGGCTGCATCTTCCACCGCTTCCCAGCGCCGCTCATCGGTTCCGTCTCGAGCATCGTCGTCGTTCATCGCGCGTGTTATGTCTCCACCCCGACGAGCGCGCAATGGTTCGAACGAACACCCGTAGTTCTTGGGCCAGGCTGTGGGGCTTCAGCATCTTTCTCGCGGCCGCGCTGGCGTTCCTCGTGCCCGGGTTCGTGAAAACGGGAAGCTGGCCGAGTCCGCTCGACGACACGTACATTTACTTCGGGTTCGCACGCGCCACCGCACTCGGGTCGCCGCTCGCGTGGCAACCGGGCAATGGCTATTCCTCGGGCGCCACAAGCCTTCTCTACCCGTTGGTGCTCGCACCGTTTTGGGCCCTTGGGTTACGGGGTAGGTGGCTCGGACTCGGGGCGGCTCTCATCGCACTTGCGTCGCTCGTGGATCTCGACGGCCGGCTCGAAGAGTTGCTCGACGGTGCGGGCAGCCGAGGCGCCGTGAGAGTCCTTGCGCCACTCACGCTCATCGCGGTTCCGCTGCTGAATTGGAGCCTCTTTTCGGGGATGGAAACCGCGCTCTTTGCCGCTCTTTTAGGCCGGGCGCTCGCCGCGGGACACCGCGCGCTCAGCTGCGACGTCGAGCACCGTCCACGCGCTCAGCTCAACGCCGGTCTCTGGTGCGCGGCGTTGACACTCGGTCGTCCGGAGGCGACCCTCAGCGCGATTTTCATCGCGGTTGCAGTCGTCCATGGTGCCCGGAGCCTGAGCACCAGAGGCTCGCTCCGTCGCTGTGCACTGCCACTCGTTTTGACGGTCTCAAGCCAATTCACGCTGAATCGCGCATTGACCGGCGAATGGCAGCCCGCCGGGGTGCTCCGTAAGCTTCTCACGGAGCAGCCCCACGCGAGCGGGAGCACGATCACTCTGGAGTTCGGGAAGAATCTCGTCGTTTTATCGCTGCAAGCTTTCATTCGCGCGTTCGGCGGCACCCTGGGTGCGCTCGCGCTGACGGTGCTCGTGGGACTCGCAGTGTGTTTGCCGGGACAACGGCGCCTCGCCGCAGCACTCGTGCTCGGGGCTCTCGGCTCGTTGTTGCTCGTCTGCTTGAACGCGACCGCGCGCTATCAGAACTACCGCTACGCGGCGCCATCGCAGTTGATGCTGCTCATCGCGGCCATTTTTGGAGCTTCGGCACTGGCCCAACGACTTGCCCGTTACGGGCCGCGCCAGAGCCTGTTTGCGCTGGTGCCGCTCGGGTTCCTCATCGCCGCTCCCATTCAGGAATGGCCAAAACAGATCGACCACTTCGCGCGCTCGAGTCGCAACATCGAACAGCAACAGTGCGAGGTCGCACGGCGGCTCAGCGTCCTCTCTCCAAAGCCTCGCCGAGTGCTGGTCGGCGATGCCGGCGCTATCCCCTACCTTTCCGAGTTGCCCGCGCTCGATGGGCTGGGCCTGGGCGGCTACCATCGCTTGCCGTTTGCGCGAGCGTCCCTAGAAGGCGATGCCGCAATCGTCGAACTCATCGAGCGGATGCCACTCGAGGAGCGACCTGATTGGATGGCCCTCTACCCCGGCTGGTGGAGCGAACTCATCGCGCGCTTCGGTACCCGAGTCGACGCGGTTCGCATCGATGACAACGTGATTTGCGGGGGCGATGAAAAGGTCATCTACCGGAGCGACTTTTCCGACCTCCAGAGAGTCCCTGACGACGGCAGCCAGAGCCGCTCCAACCGCCTCGACCTTGGCGATCTCATCAGCGAGCAGGAGCATGAGGTCACCCTCGACCGCCACACCGGTGAGGCCATTTCCGCGACACGATTGCTGGACGACGGGCAAGCACGCTGGGATGGCGGACGGCGCGTCGGACTAGGTTTTTCATTGGGATTCCGGCTCGACATCGCGAGCAACGGGTTTCATGAGTTGACCGTTCGGACGGACACCCTACCGGCCTCATCCACCCCGTTTGAGGTTCGCATCCGCACCGAGGATGGAGCGAGAACGACGGTTCCGCTCAGCTTCGACACCTGCCTCGACCCAACCCATTGGTGCGCGCTCCGCGCAACGCTCGACTTGCGAAAAGGCGACCGAATCGAGCTCCTTCCCACGGGCACAGAGCTGCGAGCATTCGAGGTGACCGCGCACCGCTCAAACGAGGTGACGGGCGATGCGCTCGGCGATGCAGTCCTGTACCCGCGCATCGTAGAGCAACGCGTTGTGACCACTCCCTTCAAGTAGGAGGACCTCGCCGCCCGGAAGCGCGTGGGAGAGTGGAGCCGAGAGCACGTGGTCTTCTTTGGCAATGACCGACAAGTGAGGGATCGAGTCGTCGAAACGAAGCTCACGAAGGAGCGCGCTGCCTTCAGCCAGATCCCGCGCGAGGGGGATCGCCATGCCAAAAGTGCCCACCTTCACACCCGCGAACGGTGCCGCGAGCGAGATCGTTTGCAAGACGCGACCTCGACCATGATGAAGGGCGAAATAGCGGGCGACGACGCCGCCAAGGCTGTGGCCAACGACGTGCAGTTTGGCCGGAACGTCACCCAGCCAGTCAGCGACGCCCGCTGCCACATCCCGAACGCTCGGACCGGGTGCGTAGCTCATCGCTGCGGTCGCCACGCCGCGTTGTTCCAAGCGCTCGCGCAAAGGCAACATGACCCCACCGGTTGCGAAGAAACCATGGAGCATGACGACCAAATGATCGTCGCGCCCAAGCACGGGCAACGCCGGCCGACCGAGATCGCGATGCAGGAGCGAGGCCTGCCGAACGTAGGCGAAAAACTCGCGCCCTACGCCCAACACCTTGTGCCGTATCGTCATGCCGCAAGACTCGTCGTCATGGCCGCACGGGGTCGCGCGGGGCGGTCCCCAACTCGACCTTCACGTCCGCGTGCAGCTTGCCCCCGGCCTGGGCACCTTTGCCAACGACGAGGTCGATGGGCCAGGAGTACTTCGCAGCCAGTGGCGTCACGCTGCTGGTCTTGCGCGCCAGCGTCGCTTTACCAAACGACTCGAGCCGCAACGCTTCGACACCGGCGGGAAGTCCCGCGGGCAGGGCGGCGACGCTCGAGGCGTAGTGACGCACGTCAATCCCCAAGATTGCGGTGTCGCCCTGCACCTGCTGCAACGTCACGGCGCGGTAACGGAGCAGCTCCATTCCGTGCACGTGCGTACGATCGGATACGAGCCAGCTCGCGCCAGCACCAACCTTTTCCTTTGGCAATGGCACGAACAAGAACTCCAGAGCCTGCCCCATCGTCTCGACAATGTAGGCGAGGTCCTTCGCTTCTTTCGAGACGGCGACCGTGAGGCTCTTAAAGGCCCCCTCGGGCGTCAGCGTGGCCGTAAGCGTCGAGCCCGCGAGCTTCGCGATGAGTTTATCCCCACCCGGCTCCAGCTTACCGTTCCACTTTGGATCGACCTCGGCTCGTAAAACCTTGATGACCACCGTCCGAAACCCGCCCGAACCCTCGGCAGACGGTTTCGCCTTCGCATCCTCATGCGCGACTTCGAGAACGTAAACCAACGGCGGCAATGGCCCCTGAAATGCCGTGGCCCCGACGCTGAAAGAGAGGCGCGCCCCCGGCTCCAGCCCATTCGGCTCGAGCACGATTTTCGGCTCCGACCCCGACCCCACCATCGTCCATTTCGCTGCCGCGCCGGCGGGTTGTTCGGCGTCGGCGGCAGCGGCATCAAACACACCCGTCGGAGGTGGCCCCTTGCCCTCACCTTGCGCCGCCGACGACGCCATTGCGGCACCAGCCGCGGCAAGCTGCTGCTCGAGTTTCGATTTCGGTTTGGCCGAATCCGCGGGGCGAGCATCGGAATTCGTGGCCTTCTTGGCTGAATCACACGCGGTCCCGAGCATCACGAGAACCAGTGCGGCAGCCAACTTCGGAACTCCAGCCTTCATACGCTGATAGTTAATGAAAAACCGGAGCGCATGCCAGTACCGCGTTAGGCCGAGTCGAAACCCGAGCGTCAAGGATGGCGACGCTTGAACTCAAACCGAACAATGCTCGGCCAGAAACTCATAGGTTTCCTGCCAGCAACGCCGCGCCTCGGAACGCCACACGAGCGCCAGAAACGCGTGTAGTTCACCCGGGTAGTAGTGCGCTTTGTGCGGAACCTTGCGAGCCGCGAGCGCCTCGGCGAGTCGCTGGGTGTCGGCTACCAACGGGTCCGCCGTACCACACGCCGCAAAGCACGGCGGCAACGGGCGCTCGGGCTGAAGGGAGCTCTCGAGGACTGTCAACGGGTCGGCCAGTTCGAGCGTCACGCCTTGCGACTGGGGGTCATCTCCAAGGTAGGCGCGCGAGACCTCGAGGAGGCGATCGTGGATAAAATTGGACAACTTCGGCCAGCGTCTGCGAAGCCGCTCGATGTCACTGACTTGCAACACCGCACAGTACGGAAGCCACGCCCGGGGCACCACACCATGGTCGAATACGCGGCGCGCGTAGGGTTCGTCGCGACGAAAGCACGTCGCCATCGTCAGGGCCGCGGTGAGATTTCCCCCCGCGGACTCGCCCGCCACAACCAGCCGTTCGAGGTCGCCGCCGTATTCCTTGGCATGCTCAACAAGCCATGAAAACGCTTGAAATACGTCTTCGACGGCCGCTGGAAACGGATGCTCGGGTGCCAGGCGGTAATTGACGTTGAAGACGAGATAGCCACGCCGCGCAAACGCGAGCGCCATCACCCAGTGGGTGTCCTTCGAGAGGATCCGGAAGCCGCCACCGTGGATGTAGAGGACGATTGGCAGTGCCCCCGTGGCTCGCCGCGGCGTGTAGATGTCGAGCGTGTGATGCGGTGGTGTCACCCCCGAGGCATCGGCAGGCGCGTAAGCGACGTCCTTCAAAACCGACACGCCATGGTGTTTTGGATCGGCCTTCGGATGCAGTCCCCCGAGCTTCGAGGCACCGTGAAAAAAACCGTCGAGTGCCGCAGCGCCTACGCGCTTGCGAAGCTCGCTCCCGGCGTTCGCAGCCTCCTCACGGAGCCGCCCTATCGAGCCGAATACGCCAGCTCGGTCCATCAGTCGTTCTCGTTCTCATTCTCGGCGTCCGCGTCCGCGTCCGCGTCTTCCGCAACCACCGCCGCCGCACCCTTTTTCTTGGGCACGTATTTCGGGGCTTCGCGTTGACCGAGACCGACAGCTTTGGGATGACCGTAAACATTCCACGCCGTGCCCGCGGCATCGTTCTCGTGGTCAAAACGCACGGCCAAGGGGTCGGTCGACGGCACGGGAACGGGCGCGACCGGACGCGGTGTCCTGGCTCGACTGGCGAGCCCCTGTTGCGTGTGTATTTTGCAGTCACCAAGGAT
This sequence comes from Polyangiaceae bacterium, assembly GCA_947502375.1. Lineage (GTDB taxonomy): Bacteria > Myxococcota_A > Polyangia > Polyangiales > Polyangiaceae > SYFR01. The sequence continues at coordinate 85 of CANMZR010000260.1, read as the reverse complement.
CCGCGTGCGGTTCGCAGCCCGCCGCCAACCGGTGCACCGATCCCAGATGCGCTCGAGCGCGGTCATTGGGGAGACACAGCCCGCG
>CANMZR010000259.1 GCA_947502375.1 Polyangiaceae bacterium | reverse complement strand
GGAGGCGCGACACGAGCTGCCAGCCGAAGCGCGCGTGCCCCACTTCATCGCCGTAGATTCGGGTCAGCAACTGCCGCAATGAGCCCTCGGGCATGCGCAACCGCTCGGCCCCGATGAGCGCTACCGCCGCCGTCTCGGAGAGGCAGCTCACGCTGATGAGGTTGCGCAAGAGCGCCTCGAGCGGCTCGACCTCGTGGTGATACGGAAAAGGTTCACGCACGGGCTGCGGTGCGAGCGCCTCGCCGCCGGCAGCCTCGACCACCGCGCCGCACAAAATCCCGTGGTGGCGCTCTTCTTCGGCAAAGGACTCGCACTCGAGCGCAAGCTCCTCGCCGAGTCCTGCGCCTCGAAGCTGCTCGGCAAGGCCAACGAACACCGCAGCCGAGGCATACTCATTGACCATGCGCCCGTACCAGGTCTCGCGCACATCGCGGTAGAGGTGTTCGAGCGCGGGGAGGTCGGGTCGCGCCGCACGCGCCTCGGCACGGAGGTCGAGCATCGCGCCCATCATGCAGCCTCCAATTCGGCGAGCGTATGGAGTCGCCGCGCGAGCGCCCGCGGCACAGGCGGCCCCCACACCGTGCAACCGCAAGGGGCGCTGCACGGATTGCCGAGCACATTGCAGCAGCTAGGCCCGTTCGGCTCGGGCCACACCGGCGCGACCAGGCTCGCCGTGATGTCCGCGAGCAGCGCCGGGTTCGCATCGAGCTGTTGGATAACCTCGTTGCAACAGGCGAGTAGGCCCGCACTCGGCGCATCGAAGTTCGCGGCCGGCTCGGCTTGTAGCTGGTTGACGCAGCAATCGAACGCCACTGCGTCAGGCGTCACCTCTTCGCCCGGAGCCGCGGCGTCGCAAACGAGCGACTCCGTGGGCGCGCCGCCGGTCGCGCTGCTCGTTGCGCTGCTCGTTGCGCTGCCGGTCGCGCTGCTCGTCGCCCGAACGTCGCGACCGCCACCCGCGCCGCGCTGCTCGCTTGCGCCGCTCACCTCGACGTGTGCCGCGCAGCCGACCACCGTGAGGGAAAGCGCGATCTTCGCCGTTGCCCGCAGTGCCGCTCGATGAATCTCTGTGTTTGATTGGTGTCTCATAGGCCAGTTGAATCTCCGAAGACCAATCTCACCTACAACGACGCCGATGAAAATCGCTATGATCCGTATGGCATTGTATGGATTTCCATTACAATCGCTCAGGACAGCGGGCGGCGAGAAAGGGTGCCGGCAAGCTCGTGGAGTTCGCGGCTGCGAGGGTGACCCGTGCGCCATATCAGCCGGAAGCAATCGCTTGGCAGCGTGACGCGCGGCATCAACCGCACCAGGCGACCGCGGCGGAGCGCATCGCGTACGAAGTAGAGCGGCAGCACCGCGACGCCGGCGCCCTCGAGGACCTGGGCCCGAACCGGCCCAATCGAGCCGAGGTACTTCACCCGTCGAAACGCCCACACCTCATCGCCCGCGCGCGCATCGAGAAAGTAGCGAAAGAGCGGCAGTTCACGGTTGAGCTCGAGCAGCGTGTGCTGCGCGCAATGCTCGCGCCGGCGCAGCGGGACCTTGGCGGCGAGCTGTTTTTTCGCGACGAAAACGTAGTGCTCATCGTGCAAGCGGGCGTAGTCGAGACCGACGCTGGTGATGCGAGCGCTCGATACCACGGCATCGATGTTGCCCTGCCGAAGCTGCTCGAGCAACGCCGGCGTGTCGCCGAAGGAGAGGTGCAAATGCCGCTCCGGGCGCTCGCGCTCGAGGTCGGGGAGCGCGGGCGTCAACCAGCTCATGCCGAGCTCGAATCGCGTCCCGAGGGTGAGCTCGAAAGGCGCCGCATCGGCAGGGTCGCGCACCACCTCCATGCAGCGCTGTGCAAGTTGAAGGCACGCGCGCGCCTCCGGCAGCAGCCGCTCGCCCTCGAGCGTGAGCGTCACCCGGCGAGTGGTTCGCTCAAACAGTCGCGCTCCCAGCAGCTCTTCGAGTCGCTTGATGCGATCGCCGAAGGCCGCAGGCGAGAGCGCGACGTTGCGCGCCGCGGCACGAAAGCTCGGGTGGTCGGCAGCCGCGACCAGGCAACGCAGTGATTCGATATCGGGGAGCATCGAGTGAGGCTGAGCTGCAGCAATCAACGAGGCGCGAACGGAGACGATTCGAAGTCGAGGATGGCAAGCGAAGAAATTGCGGCCGGCGATTCGCGTGGCCGCATGCCGGCGATTTGCGTGTCCGCATGGGGGCGAGATCCGCAACGTCCACTCGCGGGCTGAAGTGCGCGGTCAGTTTGGAGTGTCGGCGGTGACGGGGATGAAGCTGCCGGAGGCGACACGGTCTTTGCCGCTCGGGACCGGCCCTGGATAGACCTGAAGCTTGGCCTCACCGACCACCTGGCCTCGGCTTTTCACCCAGTCGTTGCGCTCGTCGATCCACTCGCGCACAGCGGCGCGCGCCTCGTCGGTGACGATCCGCGGATCGGTGCCGTCGCCCGGGCTGATGTCGCCGCGAAAGGTATAACGCACTTCCATCGGTCGGTTCGGATCGGCGGTGGCCATCTCGTCGCGATGTTTCGCCGCGGCCTCCTCCTCTTTTTTGGCCCGGTACGCGGCGCGCGCGGAGGCCTCGGCCTCGACCGCTTCGTTGAGCTTCCGCACGAGCGCGTGCTCGTCGTCATCGAGCGGGCGCAGGCAGGCCCTGCACTCTTGGCTGACGTCGGACGAGACGTGGTGGCTGGCAATGCCCAGCACCTCGGTGAATTTGGGTCGCGCCTGCAGCCAGGCCTTGGCGTCTGCCACGGACTCGAATGTTTTTGGCGCGGCTACGCCGGTTTGGAGATCACGCACCTGCAGCTCAAGTTTCATAGGTTTTCCTCGCCTTCGCGAGGGTACCCTACCACGACCGCTGGGCGATCCGCTCGCACCGGGTAGTCAACGCGGAAGCTCTAGTTCCCGCCGCAGTTTCGAGAAATCGAACCGCTCGCTCTCGGGCAACCTGGCTTCGTGATCCTCGATGTCCTTCAACAGGAGGTGGACTCGCTGGCGGCTGGTCTTCGCGCGCACGGCTTCGCGAGGCGTCTTTCCATTGAGTGCCGGCAGTTTCTCATCGAGCCAGCCGGCGTAATGACGCTCCTTGAAACCGCGAAGGAGCTGACGCGTTTCATCGGAGTCGCGTGGCGCTTTGGATCCACTTGTGCGCTTTTTTGGCCCCTTTTCCGCCGCCATCAACGCCATCGGATCGGAGTGCTCGCGCGCGCGATGGCGGACAAGTTCCCCGCATGCTTTCTCGATGCGGAGACGCAGCGCATTCGCGCGGGGAATCGAGTTCGTCTCGAGCTTCAAACCGCCGGCCGTCATCCAACCGCTGCCAAGGACGGTGTTGTCCCCGCCGTGGTGCATCGCGTTGCCCTGCTTCAGGAAGGTAAACCGCGGTTTGGGGTCACCCTGATTGGGTCGCTCGACATCCTTCATGTCGCCTAGCCGACGCTCGACTTCCGCGCGTGAAGCCGGATCGACGACGAAGTGGTCGGTGGTGAATAGCATGTCGTCGCCGTCGGTGTTGGCGAGTTGTGGTGGTTGGCTCTGTGGTGGTTGGAGTGTGCCAGCGTCGTACTCTTTGACGGCCTTCTCCCAGCTCGCAATCAAATAGCGGCCCACCGATTCATCACGGAGTTTCTCGACCGCGATGGCGCTCTTCTTTCGCAGCTTGCCGCGAACGCGTTCAACCACCTCGGCCGCTTTCGGCGTCGGTAGCGAGCGGGAATACATCCCGCAGAATACGGAGCTGCCGTCGTGATCAACGATGCGCGCGAGGAGCGCGTCGCGGATGACCAGCACCTTGGAGGCGAGCTGCTCGTGGACGAGGCGCTCTTCGCCGGAGAGCAAGTCTCGGACGGTGACCGACTTGCCTGGTTCCACGGCCAAAACTTGCCAGACCGTCAGCCACGCGCGCTGCTGCGCCTCGAGCCAGGCGCGATCATGCGAGGTCATTCGCTGCTTTTCCTCGACCAGGAACCAGTCAACGACCGGTCGGCCGTTTACCTCAAAGTTATAGACGGACCACGGAACGAAGAGCGGCATGGCGGCGTCCACGTCTGCGAAGACCCTTGCCGCCTGAAGCCAGCGGTCACGAAAGCGGCCCACGGCGAATCGCATCATCTCGTCGACGAGCCGGTCGTCCTCTTTGTGCACATTTGGGCGGGTCGTCGCGATCGTCGGGGCCGCTTCGTCACGCGAGTCATTTGCGGCGAACAGCCGAGCCGCGTCCGCCGGGGCCGTGAACCGGACTTCGCGTTGGTCGTCGGCGAAGTACGATTCGCAGATGGTTTCACACAACTCACTCGCGAGCGCCGCGCCGTGTTTGGCGAACAGCGCCGTCAGGGAAGTCGCGATCGCTGTGGCGACCAGCACGTCGCGCTCCGAAAGCGGGCGCGGCACCGCATCGCGATCACGATGTTCGACTCGTGGATAGGTTCTTTGGGTAGCGACGGGGCTAGCGACGGGCCAGCCGTGCTTGAGGGCCTCCTGCCGCATCGATGGCGGCAAGTCGGACCTGCGCTCGAAGTTGAGTGACAGAATCGTGGTGCCGAGATCGATGGCCTTACGTTGTGGACGCTCTGCTGCTCGCGCGAATTGCTCGAAGCCTTGAACGGACGGAAACAACAGGAACCCGAATTCCTCGCCGAGGCCGCCGATGATGGATAAGCAGCCGCCGTTGAGGCCGAGCGCTGGAATGTCGACGCGCAGCAACGTGCCGTCGTGGATGCGCTTCCACGGCGCGGCGTGCCACAGTTGCTTCGCGGCGCGGAAGAGCTGCTTGACCGCGGCAGCAGAAACGCGCCCGCCTTCGAAGTAGCTCTCAGCCTCATCGCCCATGGGCATCGCGTTGGACATGTGATCCATCAAGCCGTCGAGCTCCGGCGTCGGCGCAACAACGACCTCGATGTCGGCAACAGCGGCGCGCAGCTCCGCGGCCAGGCTCTCGTCGGCAACTCGGATCCGCGTCGGCCTTCGCGGTCGACCAGCGAGCGGTTTCTCCAGAGCGGTCCTAAGCGTCTGCAACACGGTGGCCGCTGGCGCATTGGGTTCGAGCACCTTGTAGCCGACGAGGAGATTCTCCGGCACCTCGAGCCAGAGGATCATCTCGGGCCGGTACGGCGTGCCCTCCGTGATGCAAATCGGCGCGGCGAGGCGGCCGCCGATCCACTCACGCGCGATGGTGTTCGACGTGGTCGTGGCCTGAGAAGCTGGCTTGACGCTTCTGCCGCGTGTGCTGCGTGTGCCGCGGTTACGGTCGGTCGCATGTCGCATTACCAATGTCCCATTACCAATTCGTCCGCATGCCGAGTCCCTTTTTCGGCGCAGGCGGGGCGGGGGGCTTGGGCGGCTCCACCACGCGCGCTTCGGGTGGCTTGAGGGGCTCGGTTGGCTTCATTGACGTTAATGGCTTGAGCGGATCGAATGGCTTGATTTTCGGGCTCGCACTCGGACTCGCGGCGTCGGTGGCTGCGACGTGGACGACGAGCCGGTCGGGGTTCGGGGTGCCGTCTTTGCGTAAGACAACGGTTTGCGTGAGCGTGCTGCCGGCGCTATCGACGATGACGTTGAAGGCATCACCCGGTTCGCCGTGAAGGGTAAACTTTCCTCCTTCGACGATTGCCACCTCACCATTCACGGAAACCTTCGCGTCGCTCGGTTCGATTGCGACGAATGCGGACACGGCCAGGGAGACCGTTGGCGCTGCCGTCTTCTCGCTGATTGCGCTCGCCACTGGGGTCGTCGGCGGTGATTTGGTTTTCAGGTAAAGGCCGCCGGCGCCGACGGCGATAAGCACGGCAGCTCCGGCGGCGACGAGCGCGCCGCGCCCGCGAATCATTGGAGTTTCTGACAATTCTGTCGATGTTACGCTTGCCGGACCGAGCGAGCTTACCGCCGCGGAGCGAGCCCGCACGGCCTTGACGCCGCGTAGGCTGACGTCGATTGGCGCGAGCGCGCGTTCGGATAGCGTAGGCACCTCGCGCGCGAAGGGCCCAAGCGCTTCAGCAAGCTCAGTCATCGAGGCGAAACGGTCCGCGGCCTTACGGTGAAGGGTCTTGTGTACGATGTCCACGAGCCCTGGGGGAACCCACTCCGCGGAGTCCTGAAGGTGGGGGATCGGCTCGAGGTAAATGGCGAGCATGATTTCACCGACCGTTCGGCGTCCGGCCCACGGTGGCTCTCCGCAGAGGGCTTCATAAAGCGAGATGCCGACGCTCCAGATGTCCGAGCGAGCATCCACCTCCTTGGCATTTTTCGCCTGCTCCGGGGACATGTACATCGGTGACCCCATCACACCTCCGGTACGGGTCAGGTTCGCCGAATCTTGATCCTCCGCCGAGGTAAGTTGCTTCGCGATGCCAAAATCGCAAACTTTGACGACGACTTCTCCCGACGGCGATTCGTGCAGGAAGAGATTTGCTGGCTTGATGTCACGGTGGACGAGGCCCTTGTCGTGGGCCGCCTGGATCCCTCGACAGGCCTGGATAAACACGCGCGCCGCCGTTGCGGGCTTGAGCGGACCGTGACGTCGAATGCGCGAGGAGAGGTCACTGCCGCGGAGGAGATCCATCACGATGTACGGTGACTCCCCGGACGCGTCGGTGTCCGCGTCGACAACCCGCACCACGTGCTCGCTGTCGATCAACGACACCAGCCGTGCTTCGCGTACGAAGCGGCCCATCGCGCCGCCCTTTTTATTCACGAGCTCGGCGGCGATCACCTTCACTGCATAACGGCAGCCATCGGCTCCGAGCGCCTCGTACACCGCCCCCATGCCCCCGGCGCCGATGCGCCACAAAAGCTCGTAGCGGCCGCCGAGTTTTTGCCCGAGAAAGCCATCCGCGACAGTCGCATCGAGCTCCGGCGCGGCCGAGGAGGGCACCGGCTTGCTCCATTCCTTCAAGAGAACGGCGGGAGCGGCGATAACCGTCTGCAATTGTTCCGAGACGCCGACGAGCATGCCGGAATCGAGTTCATCGCTCCCGAACGCGAAGGGCTCGAGCACCTCGGCGAGCTCCACGGCCGATGGACAGCGATGCGCGGACTTGCGGATCAA
>CANMZR010000258.1 GCA_947502375.1 Polyangiaceae bacterium | reverse complement strand
CACCGCGCCACCTTGGCGATGATCCGGACCGCGGTTCACCGCGCCGCCTTGGCGATGATCCGGACCGCGGTCCACCGCGCCACCTTGGCGATGATCCGGACCGCGGTTCACCGCGCCACCTTGGCGATGATCCGGACCGCGGTTTCCTTGGCCGTCGGCAACCGAGCGCGGACCACCTCGCATGCCGAGCGCATCGCGTCGTTTGCGTTCGTCGCGATCGGCATCCCGGATGAGATCGAGCACGGAGTCATCGCTGGCGCGCGCAGCCACCCGCCGATGCCGACCGGTCAAGCGTGTGTCGGCCGTCAGCGCATTGTTCTCATGCAGCTCCCACATCTCCTCGGCGTACGGAAGCCGGGGCGCACGCGGCACGAAGCGAGCGAGAAAACGGTACAAATTATCGACGTCGCGAATCAAGAGCCGTCGCGCGTTCGTGTTCCGGGAAGTATCAACAGATTGAGGAAAGTCAATAATCACAGGCTCATCGCCGGAGATGAGCACGTTGTAATCGGACAGATCACCGTGGACCACGCCCACCGCGAGCATGCGGACGACCTCCCGAAGCACCCGGTCGTGGATCGCCTGCGCAGCCTCGGGTTCGAAGGACATGTCCCCCAGCCGTGGGGCCGGATTCCCATCGGGATCGACAACGCATTCCATGACGAGGACGCCATCGATGAACGCATGGGGGATAGGCACGCGCACGCCGCCAGCGTGAAGCCGGTGAATCATGTCCACTTCGGTGGATTTCCACTGGGCTTCATCCTGCTCGCGACCGTGCTTCGAACGCTTTTCCAGCGCGCGCTGATCGCGGGAGTTCCGCGTTTTACGGCCTTCCGTATACTCCGCACGATGCTTGAAGGCGCGCTGGTCAGCGTCTTTGTAGACCTTCGCCACGCGCAGCTCGCCTTGCGACTCGACGAGAAATACCTGCGCTTCTTTTCCGCTCATCAGCGGACGGACGACACGTTCGATGATGCCGTCGTCGAAGAGCGATGTCAGAGCGGCTGGAATCTGCACGTGAGTGCGGCACTCTACTCTGCTCCCGGCCAAATGGGAGCCTGGAAGTGCGCCCGCCTGAGCCCCGAACGGCGTCCGAAACGGCAGCTGAACGAGCCGGCGAGCCAGGGTGGTTACCGAGTCAATCATCGACAGCGTGAGAGTCCGAGCCTAGGAGTGGGTTCGTGCCCTCCCCCGCGCCGCTTTGCCAATTGACCGCTGAAGAACTCATCCTTGTAAAGGACCGGACGGTCGGCCACTACGAACAGTCGGCGCAGACCTTTTGGGAAGGCACACGCGACCACGACGTGAGCCAAAATGTAGCCGCGCTGCTGCGTCACATCGAGGCCGAGGCCCCCTACGCGATCCTCGACGTCGGCTGCGGTCCGGGCCGCGATCTCGTCACGTTTCGCGACCTGGGGCATGCGCCGGTTGGACTTGACGGCTCGCCGACCTTCGTCCGAATGGCTCGGGAACACGCGGGGTGCGAAGTGCTTTTGCAAAACTTGCTCCAGCTCGAGCTTGCGCCCGAGCGCTTCGACGGGGTGTTTGCCAACGCCGTTCTCTTTCATGTCCCGACTCAAGAGCTAAGCCAAGTGCTCGGCGCGCTCGCTCGCACCTTGAGGCCTGGTGGGGTGCTATTTTGCTCGAATCCGCGCGGTCCAGATCGTGAAGACTGGAATGGCTCGCGCTACGGAGCCTACCTTTCTTGGGAAAGTTGGCGCGACCACGTGACCGCAACCGGGCTCATCGCGGTCGAACATTTCTATCGCCCGGCGGGTCTGGCACGGGAGCATCAACCCTGGCTCGCGAGCGTCTGGAAAAAACCCGCAACGCCGACGCCTCACGCGGCTGAAGTCACCTAGCCCAGCGCACGAGCCTCGACCCCTCGTTCTAACGCCGTCGAGCACCGCGGCCGCGCATACCCTGAACTTTTTCCGTCGGATCACGGGGGGGAGTTGCGCTGGCCTTCAGGGTCCGGCGCACCCGTTCCACGTCGTCGGTCAACCGTCCCGTCATTTTTGACCCATTCAAGTTCGCCAGGAGCGTCTCTTGGAGGGGCGTTTCGCTTGTGCCGGCCCAGCGCACCATGGCCTCGAACATCGGCGCGCGAAAACGGGCCGCCAAGACCCCTGGCGCATAGGAAAGCGCCTCGAGAAGGGCCTTGTAGCCAGGATACCGCGCCGACGAGCGCGGAGCTTCGACGGCCAGCGTCCAGGCCTCGTCGAACCGCGCTATCGCCGCCTCGCCTTCCTTCAAGGTGTCGAGCCAGAGGGGCTTCGCGAGCGCCACGACCACGGCGGCCGCGTGAAAAAAACCGTCCATCCAACCGTCAAGGCGCCCAACCAAAGCCTCGCCAGAGGCGGCCCCGATCCGCGCCAACGCATCCGGCACGGCTTCGCGCACGCGAAACCGAAGGTCGTCGGCGCGGTCGTGAATGGCCGCCAGCACCTCGGCGACCCGCTCGGGATCGCCCGCGGCGCGTGCCCCGAGGGCGGCCACGGCGCAAACCGGCAAAATTTCCCGTTCACTGGCACCGGGCGCTTCGAGGGCATCCAGCGTCACCATCCTCATCACGAGCCTGTCGGCACCCGCGCCCGTGGCCCCGCACGCTCGCGCAAACGCTTCGACGGTCCGCGCGTTCACCCGGACGCCGGGCAGACCTCCGGTGTTGGCCAACAATTGGTAGAGCGGAGCCGCGTCTCCCTGGATGGCCCGCGCCAGCCGCGTGGCGAGTTCTTCATCGAAAGTCGAAGGGGGTGAGCCGCGCACGGGGGAGGTCCTAGCACCGTGGCCATGGCGCAGCAGCAACACAGGTGATAAATAGCCTGCGTGACACGGCCAACGAAAGCCATTGTGGCAAGCGACGGCCGAGGCGATCCCGGTACGAATCGATTGCTCGCATTGACGGGTACGGGTCGGCACGTCCTGCAGCTGGTTTCCTTGGCATTGCAACCCGTAACGCGGGGCTCGCTAAGGGAAATGCTGATGAGTGCCGACCTCGAGCAGGGTGAAGAAACCATCACCCGTGCGCTCGTGGAGCTGAAGACCTGGGGCCTGCTTCACGACACACCTCACGGCGTCGAATGCCCCGTCAACGTGCGGGACCTCGCGAGCAAAACGGCCCTCGACGAAGGCTCGTTCGGGCGCTTGGCGCGAGCCGTCCAGTGGGTGCGTCCGACCACCAATCAGGAGGGTGCGGCATGGGGTGCTCATCTGCCATGGCAAGAACTCTGCACGCGCGCCCTTCGGGATTTTCGCATTGCTTTGCTCAGTCACGACGAAGTCGCGATCCGCGCAACCATCGACCTGTTGGCGGTGTCGGCGCCGGGCCACGACCCCTTCGAGTCCCTGCTGGTCGTGCATCACGGAGCTGCCGATCCGACAGCGTTCGCACGGCTGATTCCAGACGCGCACGCAGCCGAATGGTGCGGAAGATTGTTGACTCGCGGGCTCTGGCAATGGGACGTCACCCCCGAGCTGAGAGCCGGAGCGCGTCGCTATGCAAAGGCTGGCCGACAAGGGTTTCGCATCCTGCTCGCGTTCGATGCGCTGCTTGCCGGTGAACAACCCGAGCTCGGTGACACCGGCAGCTCGGAATGGGCCCCACTCGTCGCAACCCGTGAGCTGATGCTCGGTTCACCAGCCGCCGCCGAGGCCGGCTTCGCTCGGGCCGTCAAAGCGAGCCGCAGCCAGACTGGAAAGCACCTCAACGTCTCCGGGATCCCCTTGCTCTTTCACGCGCTGGCCCTCTGCATTCTCGACACACCAAACGCACGCGACGAGTTGAAGCAGATGGTGCAACGCGGGCGCTGGAATCCGGCGCTGCATCAGGCGCTCGAGCTCTTGGTCCAACTGTCGCAAACGGGTGGCCACGACCGCGCGCGCGACGCAGACGAGGAGCCCCGCGAGCCGGTGACGGTGCGGCAGGCCGGTCCCCCTGAACCGTGGGCGGTCTGGGTCACGAGCCTTGCCAATTACTGGCGCAACGGTCCGGCCGCGCGACGCCTCAGCGCACCGCGTCTCGAGGTTTTGGCCGCCGATGCGACGCGCAGCGGGTGGCTGTGGATGGTCGCCCAATGCCAAGAACAAATCCGCCTGCTGCTACCCACAAACGGCCAAGCCCCCCCCACGGAAGGCGCTCCCAAACAGACCGTGGCCGCGACGGCCATTGTCGCTCACCGAAGGCGCAAGGCCGAGTGGGAGTTGGCACTCGATGAGCTGGAGCGATTGAGCGACGTCGCGGATGCTGGTGGCCGTGGCGCTTTGGATGACAGCGCGCCTCGCGAGCGCTTGACGTGGCGCGTGCGCGTCGGAGAGAATTCCCAGCTCGAGTTGACGCCTTACGTTCAGAAGCTGGGTGCGCGCGGCTGGACCGCAGGGCGCGCCGTGAGTCTCGACCAGCTGCGTACGACACCACCACCGCCCTGGCTGGCCATCCACGACCAGGCGATCGTGCCGCGCCTCATGGTCGAGCGCCCCTACCACTACACGCAAACGCCGCGCACTCACTGGGCCCTCGGGGACGCCGCCGCGGGCGGGCTGGTGGGCCACCCGTTGCTCTTTGACGAACAGGACCCGCGCCAGTCGATCGAACTCGCCAACGGAACCATCACGATGCGCGTCGACCGAGTGGGTGCAGACTGGCGGATCACCTGCGATCCGTGGCCGCCCACGGGCACGGAGATGTACGCGGTTCGTCACGGAGCCGGGCGGATTTTGCTCTACAAGGTCAGCCAGGAGTTGCGCAGCATCGCGGAGCTCATCGGTCCCGGTGGCATCATCGTCCCGTTGGGCGAGGCGGAGCGCATCGCTCGCTTGAGCTCGAAGATAACGCCGCTCGTCGCAGTTCAGAGCGAGCTCAGCGGCGATCAGGCGACGCGCAAGGAGGCCGATCCACGTCTCTATTTGCAGCTCCGTAAACAGGGCGAACGCCTCCGCATCGATGTGCAGGTGCGCCCGCTTGGCAGCCTCGGACCATGGTTCGCCCCGGGCTCGGGTGGCAAGCGCGTGATGGCTCAAGTGGCGGCCGAGCGCCTCGAGGCCGAGCGCGACCTCGCGGGCGAACGGACGCAATTCGAAGCGCTGCTCAGCCACTCCGCCGCACTCTCAAACTGGCACGAACCCGCCGAGCCACACTGGCTCGAGACCCTCGAGGAAGTCCTGCGTTTCGTCCTCGAATTGAGTGCCCTCGGCGATGGGCTGGTGGTCGAGTGGCACGGCGGCGACCCCTTTCGCGTTCGCGGCACCGGAGCCAGCGGAGGCTTACGTATCCAGGTGACCACCGCCGCCGAATGGCTCGACATTCGCGGAGAACTCGTCGTCGATGAGCAGCACGTAGCGACCCTCCGCGAGCTCCTGGATGCCGAGAAAATTGGCGGCTTCGCGAAGCTCCAAAGCGGCGACTTCATCGCTTTGAGCGACCAACTGCGGCGCGAGCTAGCGGCCCTCGAGTCGTTCACACTGCCGACGAAAAAGGGTTCCAAGTTGCCCCTGCGTCTGCACCCGCTAGCCGTTCACTTTCTCGACCCGCTAGGAGAAACGCTGAGTTCGCTCGAGCTTGACGACGCGTTGAAGGCGCGGATGGTGAAAGTCCGGCGCGCGCAAGACCTCAACCCCGTCGTGCCAGCCTCGCTCAAAGCCGATCTCCGCGGCTACCAAATCGAGGGGTTTCGCTGGTTGTGTCGCCAAGGTGAGTGGGGTGCTGGCTGCTGCCTCGCGGACGACATGGGACTTGGCAAGACCGTGCAAGTCCTGGCACTCCTGCTGTGGCGCGCCAAGCGGGGTCCCGCGCTCGTGGTCGCACCGCTGTCGGTGTGCAGCACTTGGCGCGAAGAGGCAGGGCGTTTCGCTCCGTCGCTGCGCTTCATCACCCTCTCCGAGGAAGACCAGGGGGCCCGCGAAGACACGATAGCAAAGCTCGGCCCGAATGACGTGCTGGTGTGCAGCTACGGCCTGATGGTTCGGGAGGTCGAGTTGCTCGCGTCCCGGACGTTCGACGCCGTGATTCTCGATGAAGCGCAGGCCATCAAAAACGACCGGTCGCAACGAGCCCAAGCGGCCTGCCGACTCCGCGCAACGGTGCGGATCGTGGCCACCGGCACCCCCATCGAGAACCGCCTCTCCGAGCTCTGGAGCCAGTTTCAGTTCTTGAACCCAGGTTTGCTCGGGACTGCGAAACACTTTACCGCCGTGTACGCGCGGCCCATCGAACTCGACCGTGACCCAAGCGCGCTCGAATCGCTGCGGCGACGCATTCGGCCGTTCATCCTGCGACGGACCAAAACCGAAGTTCTGAGTGAGCTCCCCCCGCGTACCGAAATCGTTCGTCGGATCGAAGCGCCCGCTGCGGAAGCTGACCTCTACGAGGCCCTGCGTCGCGGTGCCGTCGCGCAACTCACCGCGACCCAACCGCGCAAGGGGACCGATGGCGCCTCCGCGAAGGCGCCGGACTTGCGCTTCGCTATCCTCGCCGCGCTGACCAAACTTCGCCGTGCTTGCTGTCATCCCGCGCTCGCGAGTCCCGGCTGCAATTTGCCTGGCGCTAAGTTCGAGGCGTTCGCGCAACTCGCACGAGAGCTCACCGACGCGGGCCACCGGGTACTTGTCTTCAGTCAATTCGTAGACGTCCTGACGATCGCCCGGAAAGTGCTCACGGACACCAAGCTCAGCTATCAATACCTGGATGGGAGCACGCCCGCCAAAGCTCGAGAGGAGCGCGTACGGGACTTTCAGCGTGGTGTCGGCGACGTCTTCCTCATCAGCACCAAGGCCGGCGGCCAGGGGCTCACCCTCACCGCCGCCGACTACGTGATTCACCTCGATCCATGGTGGAATCCGGCGGTCGAAGATCAGGCCTCCGACCGGGCTCACCGCATCGGTCAGACGCGCCCCGTCACCGTTTACCGCCTCGTGATGGCCAACACGATCGAAGAATCCATCCTGGAGCTGCACACGCGCAAACGGGACCTCGCAGACTCACTCTTGAGCGGCTCGGACACGGCCGCGCAACTCGACGTCGCGGACCTCATGGCGCTGCTCGAAGAAACGCGTTACCCAAGCGCGCGCTGAAGGGACTTCGATAGGGCAACC
>CANMZR010000257.1 GCA_947502375.1 Polyangiaceae bacterium | reverse complement strand
GACAGGCGGCGTGACGACAGGCGGCGTGACGACAGGCGGCGTGACGACAGGCGGCGTGACGACAGGCGGCGTGACGACAGGCGGCGTGACGACAGGCGGGGTGACGACAGGCGGCGTGACGACAGGCGGCGTGACGACAGGCGGCGTGACGACAGGCGGCGGGGCGCTCTGCGGCGATGGAGTCCTGGATCCTGGCGAAGAATGCGACGACGGCAACAAGAACAACTTCGATGCCTGTCGCACGAGCTGCGTCAAGGCGCGCTGCGGTGACGCTATCGTGGACGCGGGTGAGCAATGCGACGATGGCAACGAGAACAACTCCGACGAATGCGTCCTCGGCTGCAAAAAACCAACGTGCGGAGACGGGTTCAGCTGGAACGGCATCGAGCAGTGCGACGATAAAAATACGGTCAATGGCGACGGTTGCTCGGCCACGTGCAAGCTTGAGAACCTCTGCGGAAATGGCAAAGTCGATGGGCTTGAGGAGTGCGATCTCGGTGTAAAGAATCAAGACGTTCCGGCGCTCGAGATCGTTCAAGGTGCGCTGCGTCGTGCGGTGATGCCGTACGACAGCGCGACGGATCCCGCGCTTTTTTATGGCTATTCGTCCGCGAGTTCGCACACCGGCTTCGAGGTTGTCAGTGAAAGTCGAATTTTCTTTCACCGCTCGACGACGAGCCAGGTGGTTTCGCTCCTGATGCACCACGGCATCGATCTCGAATCGAGCGGGCAGAACCAGCCCGTTGGTGCCGTGTCGTTCGCCATCGCGGGATTGCCGGTACAAACGGCGGTGGCGCTCGCAGACGACAACACCAACGAGTTCGCGAAAATCGCTCCGACTTCGGTGGCCGGTGCTTGGAAGTTTCAATCGAACAGTGACGGTGGCGTCATCACCAGCTTTCCGTTTCCTGGGAATTGGACGGTCACGGTGACGCCCACGTTCACTGGAGGCATCGTCGCTTGGGCGTTCGTGGAACGTGACAAATCACTCGTCAGTTTGAACATGACGGCTGCGCTTCAGTTGACTGCCCACGCGACGTCGGCCGGCTGCCGCGCGAACTGCACCCTTCCGAAGTGCGGCGACGCTTACGTGGACGGAGGCGAAGTCTGCGACGATGGCAACGTGGTCTCCGGCGACGGCTGTTCGTCGACGTGCTTGTCGCTGAAGTGACGCGCGCCCGAAGCTGCGGCGACGGTCTCGGCGAGCGGCTTGTCCTCGGTCCTGGAACTCAGGCCGGTTTTGGCATCACGGGGGTGAGTAGTTCTGAGCCCCTCGGCACCAGGAAACCGGAGGAAACGATGAGCTTCAGCTTCCCCGCGATCGCCTCGACGGCCGGCGCTATCACGTGCTCGATGGTGGCCGGCGTGCCCGGGCTACCGCTCAGCTTGCCCCCGACGTGAAGGTGCAGTGCCGCCGCTCCTAGCTCCACGAGGTAGAGCGTGGCGCCGTCCGCATGGAGCAATGGCGCAAGCACGTCGCGCAACATCGCTCGAAGCTCCTTGGCTTGGTCGGACATGCCGCGCATTCAGCTAGAAAAGGTCGCTTGGGTCAAGAAGGATGCGCGCGGCTGGGCCTGCCCCGTCAAATAAGCCCCGCTCGTGACAGGGACCCACCAAGCCGGGCGCTCTCCCGCCCTCCACGACGGCGCCTGTCCCGGAGCGCGAGTCGGCTCAGCGAAGGATGCTCTTCACGGCCGGATCCAGACCCTCCACCTTCTTTTCTTTGAAGGGGCGAAGCTCAATCAGACGGGCCTCCGTGGCCACCTCGGCGTGCACGATCGCCAGGTTTTTACCCCAGTTGAGCGCGCGCATGTGAGTCTTTCCGTCGCTCCAGTCTGCCTCCTCGAAGTGAAGCTGCACCGCCTCGTCGGCAGCACGCAACCGGCCCGGGATCCCGGTCCGCTCTTCGAGTTTAGCGATCGCGGTCTTGAAGCTCGTCCCCCACTTCGATTTGGCACCGAGCGGATAGGTGTCGATATATTTCCAGAGTTTTCCGCGAATAAAAAAGAGAGTGCGTTTTTTTTCGCCCACGTCCACGCGCAGCACGCTCTCCTGATTGCCGTAGCTGAACTCACCGGCCAGCGCAGTGCCGTCGAGGGTGGTTGGCGGCGCATCGAGGGAGAGCAAGCTTTTCTTCAGGTAATCCTTCTCTTGCTCGACCTTTTCTTCGAGCCGTCGCATCTCGACTCCCGGCTCGGTATTCTCAAACTCCCGCTGAAAGAGCTTGTCGATGACTTTTTCATACGCGCCAATCACGGCCACTGGGGCAACTCCGAACGGGCTCGGTTCGATGACGAACGCCGTTTCGACCGGGGCCGGCTCGGCGTTGACGCTCTGCTTTTTGGTCGGAGGCGCTGCGCTTGCCGAAGTCGCGAAGAACGCCGCGGCAATCGAAACGGTGAGGAGCGGGCGAAGCGTTGCACGTAGTCGCATGGCAAAAAAGTTCTCCAAGGTGAACACCACGTTTATCACCGCGACCGGCTCGCCGCCACGCTGGCGGCCCCCGTTGGACGTCGGGCCTGTGCTCAGCTATGCAGCCTCTCGGCGCAGCGACATGAAGACCCCCACGCGGCGCGCTCAGTTGTTTTCGTTCTGCCTGGCGGTCGTCGGGTTCGGCAGCCATCTTTCCTGCGAACCGCCGCTGGAGGCTCTGGCGCCGGAGGAGGCTCTGGCGCCGGGGCCGGCTCTTGCGCCCGTCGCTTGGGAGGCGGAGTTCAAGGACTCCTTCGATGACGGCATTGATTTGAACCCCCTCAATCTTTCGGTGGACCCGCAGGTCAGCGCCCATGACCCGAAGCTTCGACAGCGGACGCGCACGGCCGAGCTCGTCACGCGGGTGAAAGTCAGGACCGTTAGTCGCGATGGCAACGGTGAGCACTCGTTCTATAGGCTCGGCGTGCTTGTCGCCGCACAGGCACTTATCACGAGGCACTTTGCGCCTGAAACGCTTGAGCTTGCGATCCCGGACACCCAGCCGGGTTACGAATGGTTCAACTCGAATCAAAGCACTTTGCAGGGAAGGGTCTTTTTGCTGTTCATCCGTCGTTTCCAGGGACTTGACGGTCCGGTGATGCACTGGCACTTGATGGATCCGTCGGCGGGTCTCGAGGCCGCCGTGACGACGATCGTCGCAACCGATTCGCTGACCGGCGAATGAGCTCGTTTTTTTTTCGAAGACAGGACCGACCGTGAGCAACGTCTCAATCAAGAGCACCAGAGAAATTGAACTGATGCGGCGTGCCGGTGAAATCACCGTCGCCACGTTGATGGAAGTCGACGCGATGATCCGCCCTGGGATCAGCACCGAGGACATCAACCGGTTCGTGCATGAGGACACACTCCGTCGCGGTGCCCGCCCCGCGCCGCTGAACTACCACGGCTTCCCAAAGAGCGTCTGCACCTCGGTGAACGAGGTCGTTTGCCACGGGATCCCGAGCGAAAAAGACATCCTCAAGCCTGGGGACATCATCAACGTCGACGTGACCTCGATCGTCGATGGCTATTACGGCGACACCTCGGTGACGTTTTACGTGGGCGAGCCCTCGACGGAAGCCAAGCATGTGACCGAAGTGGCACGCCGCTCGCTCGACCTCGGGATCTCACAAGTACGCGAGGGGGCGCGGCTCGGAGACATCGGCGCGGCCATCCAGTCTTTTGCCGAAAAAGAGGGCTGTTCCGTCGTGCGCGCGTTTGTGGGTCACGGCATTGGGCGCATCTTTCACGAGGCCCCACAGGTCTCTCACGTGGGGCAAAGCGGCAGCGGCATGCGGCTGCGCGCGGGGATGTGCTTCACCATCGAGCCGATGATCAATCTCGGGACGTACGAAGTCGATGTGCTCGAGGACAAGTGGACCGCGGTGACCCGTGACGGCGCGCTCTCCGCGCAATTCGAGCACACGCTGGTGGTCACGAAGACGGGCTGCGAGATCCTGACGAAACGCCCGGCCCCGCTCAAGAACAGCGAGCGTTTTCCGGGCTATTGGTCGCCTAGCGTCTGACTTACGCGCTCACGCTGCCTTCGAGCTTAGGCGCTCACGCTGCTTTCGATGGGCGCGTGCGCGTGCGCTTCGCTGCGCTCAACAGATCGCGCGCAGCCCGTTCGGTGGTGCCATTCCTAGCGCCGGTCAGCATCCGCGCGAGCTCGGCGACCCGCGCTGGACCCTCGACCGCGCAGGCCGTGCTCGAGGTCGAATCCGTCGCCATCGTTTTCGTGACCACGAAGTGAGCATCGGCGTAGGCCGCGATGCTCGCGAGATGGGTGATGCACAAGACCTGGCGCTCGTTCGCGATAGAGCCGATGGCGCGACCGATTCGATCGGCTGTCTCGCCGCCAACTCCCGCGTCAATTTCATCGAGCACCACAATGCCGGCTCGTGCTTCCGAGTGCCCCGAGTCCAGGAGTGCGCGCCTTAGTGCCAATAGGACGCGGGAGAGCTCGCCACCCGAAGCGGTTTGCCCGAGCGCCCGGAGCTCGCCCCCTGGATTCGGCGAGAGCAAAAGCTCGACGCGATCGATCCCGGTGCTGTTGAGACGTGCACCGTCAACCAACGGTTCGCCTTCTTTTCCTGGGCGCGGCGACACCACCACCCCCACTTGGGCGCCTGCCATGCCGAGCTCTGCCAGCTCCGACGCGATCGTTTTGGCGAGCCGTTTCGAGGCCTCATGCCGGCGCTTCGACAGCCGCCGCGCCAAACTCGCAGCCTTACCGAGCGCCACCTCACGCTCCCGCAGAAGCTCTGGCAATTGGGCGTCCACCGCCGCGAACCCCGTGAGCTCGCCTTCGAGCCGCGCCCGGGTCAAAAGGACGTCGGCAAGGCTTGGCCCATGGGACCGCGCGAGCTTCTCCAATCGAAAGAGCCGCGACTGAATCTCTTCGAGTCGCGTCGGGTCAACGACCAGTCGGTTCAAGTACTGGCCGAGACCGCGACTCACCTCGGCGAGCACGGTCCAGCACTCCTGCACTTCGGTCGCTGCCGCGCGCAGTCCCTCATCGAGCGACGCCGCGGAGGCAAGCTCACTTGCAAGCCGGCCGAGCTCATCGCACATCGCGCCATCTTCACCATCGAGGGCTTGCGTCACGCGAATCGCAGCACCGCGCAACTTCTCGCCGTGCTTCAGGCGCGTCAGCTCCTCGTTGAGCGTTTCGAGTTCACCCCCCTCGGGCCGAACGGCGTCGATCGCCTCCAGTTGAAAGCGGACGAAAGCCTCACGCTCCTGGCGATCCCGCTCGCGACCTCGCAGCGCCATAAGTCGTTCGTCCAGCTCACACACGGCCTGGTAAGCCAGTGCGAGGGCGGCCCGTTCGCTCTCCTTGCCAGGTTGCCCGTCCAACTTTAGCCCCTCGACGAGTCCCGCAAATCGGTCGAGGTAGTCGAGGTGCGTCCGCGGGTCCACCAGCGCCACACTCTCGTGCTGAGAGGTGATGTCGCCAAGCTCGCGCGTCAGCTCGACAAGCTCCTTCGCGCTGCAAATGCGACCATTGACATACGCACGTGACCGCCCGCTTTTGTGCACGACCCGACGCACGACGAGCTCCCCATCCGCGCCCATGCCGGCCTCCAGAAGCCTGGCGAGGAGACTCGGATTCCGCGTCACGTCGAAGAGGGCTTCGACTTCGGCCTCCTCCGCTCCAGGACGGACGACCTCGGACGTCACGCGTTGCCCGAACACCAACGCGAGTGCATCGACGAGGATTGATTTTCCGGAGCCGGTCTCACCGGTGAGGACATTGAAACCAGGCTCGAAACGCAGCTCGAGTTCCTCGATGAGCACGAACTGCCGAATGCGAAGAAGGACCAACATCGGACGCACCTATCCTGTGAGATCCGAACGATCTCGTTTGAGTCGATGGGAAAACGAACCGTGAAAAAAAGCGCGCGTAGGCCCACGGAGGGCACACGTTTCCAGGGAGCGCAAAAGGCGCTGGAAAACTCCGAGTGCGAGCGCAAGCCTTCGGGAAAAGGCACGCGCCCGCAGCTCGGCTCAGAGTGGCGAGTCGAAGCTCCGGGAGGCTCAGGCTTGCGCGGGAGCGCGACGAGCCTTGCCGTTGGTGGCGGGCTCTTCCGAAACAGCGGATTCTTCCGGCACGCTCACGCCGCCCGGCAATTGAATGTCGTTCTTCTGAAGGACGAGCGTCGCGATTTTCTCGAGCAACTCGGGGTTGTCATCGAGGTATTGGCGGACTTTCTCGCGCCCTTGGCCGATGCGCTCGCCGTTGAAGGAGAACCAGGAGCCGCTCTTCTCGACGATGTTCGCATCGGACGCAAGGTCGAGCACATCGCCACTGCGGCTGATTCCACGACCGTAGAGGATGTCGAACTCGCACTCGCGGAACGGCGGCGCGAGCTTGTTCTTCACGACCTTCACGCGGGTCCGGTTGCCCACCACCTCGGGCTCTTTCGCGGTTGAGTTGGCTTCCTTGATGGCTCCGATGCGGGAGACTTTCAGACGCACCGAGGCGTAGAACTTGAGTGCATTGCCGCCGCTCGTGGTCTCGGGCGAGCCGAACATGACGCCAATTTTCATCCGAGTTTGGTTGATGAAAATCATCATGCAATTCGACTTGTTGAGGCTGCCCGTCAACTTTCTGAGCGCTTGGCTCATCAAACGTGCCTGCAAACCGACGTGGCTATCGCCCATATCGCCTTCAAGCTCGGCCTTCGGAACGAGTGCGGCCACGGAGTCGATGACGACGCAGTCCACCGAGCCGGAGCGAATCAACATGTCGGCGATTTCAAGAGCCTGTTCGCCGTAGTCGGGCTGAGAAACGAGCAACTCGTCCGCGCGCACGCCGAGTCTGCGCGCATAGCTGAGGTCAAGGGCGTGCTCGGCGTCGATGAAGGCTGCGGTGCCGCCCAACCGCTGGATGCTGGCGATGGCGTGCAGTGCCAGAGTTGTCTTGCCGCTGGACTCGGCGCCGAACACTTCGACGACGCGGCCACGCGGATAGCCGCCGGTGCCAAGGGCGATGTCGAGAGCCAGCGAACCGGAGGACACGGCCATGACGTCACGTACGAGGGTCTGACCGTCCTTCATGCGCATGAGCGACCCTTTGCCGTATTCCTTTTCGACCGCGGCGATGGCGAGCTCCAGTGCCTGGAGCTT
>CANMZR010000256.1 GCA_947502375.1 Polyangiaceae bacterium | reverse complement strand
CGCCAGGGAGCTCGTCGCGTTCGCGCCTTACTACCAAGCCCTCGCGCCTGGTAGTAAGCGAGCGCCGCTTCAGTGGCCGTGGCCGCCGGCGCCGCCGCTGCCGCTCGGCGACCCACCGCCGGCTCCGCTCGCACTCCCGGTGCCCGTTGCCGAGCAGTCGCCTTTGGTGACCGTGATCGCGGCTGTGGCTGTCACCTCCGGGAGGAGGATTTTGTGGTCGAGTCCGTGCAGCCGCGCGATGAGCTTGTGCTCGCCGGGCTCGATGGCGCTCTCGAGCGCACACGGGAGGACTTCGTCCTTTTCGAGCTCGGCGCCGTCCGCGTCGAGTGGCGACATGTCGGTCGAGTCGACATAGAGATGGTAGTGACCGACCGATGAATCGCTCGGGAAGGTGCCCGCCTCGACGGCAGCCTCCTCCTCGGCGGTCGGCTCCCTGACGGTGTAGTTCGTGACGGTGAGCGACACATGGAAGCTCCCGTTCTGCGCGATGGACGTCGGATTGACCTTCATCGCGAGGGTAGGCGCCGGCGTGCTCGAGGTCTCGTCTTTCGAGCACGCGAACAGCAGCGCGGCGGAGGCTAGGGCGCTCAGGATGGACTTGTTGAGCATGTCAATTTGTTATGTTTTAGGCGGGTATTTGTTGAGTTTTCGCTGCAGTGAGCGGCGATGAAGGCCGAGTCGCCGGGCGGCTTCAGAGACGTTGCCGCCCGCGTCGGTGAGGACGCGGTTCATGTGCTCCCACTCGGCACGCGCGAGCGACGGTGTCTTCTCGGCAGCACTCTCGACGGCGGTGAGGGGTGGGACGTCGTCTCTTCGGAAGGCTGCGAGGATATCGTCGACCGTGGCTGGTTTCGGCAGGTAGTGGGTCGCTCCGAGTCGCATCGCCTCGATCGCGGAAGCGATGCTTCCGTAGCCCGTGAGCACAACCACTTTGGTCGCCGCGTCGATGCCCTTGAGGTCGCGCAGGAGCTCGAGGCCCGAGCCATCTGGCATGCGCAAATCGACGACCGCGAACTCCGGCGACTCGACGCGGCATTGGTCGACAGCTTCGAGCGGCGTACTCGCCGAGCGTACGTCGAAGCCGCGTTGCGCAAGCGCACGGACGAGCCGATCGCGAAAGGCCTCGTCGTCGTCGACGATGAGTATGGATGGTGCGCCAGCTTCGCTCATGGGTCCCGTCTTCTTCGCTTCTCCTGCGGTGACGGGTTCTCGGCAATGTGACACTTTGTCGCGCCCCTGCGACGAAATGCCGCGTCCCGGTGCCGGCGTGTTCGTGTAAGTCAAGGGCGTGCGATCCCACGGCCCGTGCCTACTCGCTAGTGCTGTCATGTTGGCTGGGTGCGGCTCCACGGATTCGAGCGACGGGCTCGCGGCGAATTCCGCAACGGCCATCTCGTCGCTCGGTTCTTACGTTCTCGAGGCTACGGTCGATGGAGGCGCGCCGGTCGTCCGAGGTGTTCACGGCGTTGCGCTCCACGTAAAACGACTCGACACCGGTGCGCCGGCGGCGGGACTTGCGCTCGCCATTCAGTCGTGGATGCCTGCCATGGGTCACGGGTCCCCTTATGACGGGACGGTGCTCGAATCCGGGGGCGGCAACTACCGCGCGGAAGAGGTCTCGCTCTTCATGGCTGGAACTTGGGAGTTGCGCACGACGATCGAGCCAGGAGACGAGCGTGCGACGCTTTCGTTCGACGTTCGTTAGCCTTCTCGTCCTCGGCGCCGTCCTCGCTCCAGAGGAGGTCTTTGCTCAGGCGTGTTGCGCCGCTGCGAGCGCGGTCACGCCGGCCCGTCTCTCGCGGGGCGAGCGGGTGCTCGTCGGTACGGAGCTGCGAGTTCAGGCCGTAGTCGGGTCGTACGGAGCTGATGGGAGGTACTCCGCGGCGCCGCAGGGTGCGTCGGAGACAGGGTTCGCCGAGTCTTTGCTCATCGCCGCGCGCGTGACGCAACGCCTTCAGCTCGCGGGCGTCGTTCCGTGGCAGGAGACGCGGCGCGTGACGCCCAACCGTGCCGAACTTGGCGGCGGCTTCGGTGACCTCAACCTCGGCGCTCGATACGATTTCGTTCAGCAAGACGAACATCGGCGTTGGCCCGGCGTCGCGCTGCTGGCGGGGATCTCGTTTCCAGTCGGACGCCCACCCGAGCTCGCACGTGGCCCATTGGCGACGGATGCGACCGGGATTGGCGCCTTTCAGCTGCACGCCGCCGCCGGGCTCGAAAAACGTTTCGGCCATTGGCTCGTCGGCGCAACTGGGCTTTTGGCTCAGCGTTTGCCGCGTTCGGTGGGAGGGACCGATACGACGCTCGGGACGCAGTTTTCGGGACTCATCAACGCAAGCTACCTGTTTCTGAACCTCGCAGCGGTGGCCGCTCAGGCTTCGTGGTCGAGCGAAGGTGATGCGACGATCGATGGCGCGAAGCAGCGGAACACGGGTCGAAGCGTCCTTAACCTCGGCGCATCCGGCGTCGTTCCTCTCTCGCCGCGCGTGCGACTTCAGACGTCGTTGTTCTTCACGCCGCCCGCCTCGTCGCTCGGTCGGAATCAGAACGCGGTTGCAGGTGCCACGGTGGCTGCGTTGTTCGTTTTCTAGTGCGGGTGAATTAGAGCTGCGCGCGGGTCGGCTGCTCGTCGGGCGCGAGCGGCAACACGAAGCGCACGGTCGTGCCAAGGCCAAGAGTCGATTCGAACTCGAGACGACCGCCGATTTGTTCGGCCAGCGCGTTCGTCAAATAGACACCGAGCCCCATGCCTGCGCCGGGTTCTTTCGTTGTGAAGAACGGCTCGCCAAGCCGCGCGAAAACTTCGGGAGGCATGCCGTCGCCGCTGTCGCGAATGTCGAGCCACGCCCATTCGGAATCGTGGCCAGACCCAACGGTGACCACGGTGCTTCGGCTTGCGTCGCAGGCATTTTTTACCAATGCACGCAGTCCTTGCTCGAGCGCACGGCGCGGAACGAGGACCGCTCGCGCGTGGGAGTCTCCCACGTGAGCGAGCTCGAGCCGACCGAAGCTCCGCATCGCCTCCACCACGTTTTCGGCTAGCTCCCCGATGGTCAACCGGGAAGGGGTCTCTCCGGGGGCCTCTGCGCTGGCCATCTGATCCAGGATCGCGCGGCAGCGTTGGACCTGCTCCTGGATCAGACGTGCGTCGGCCGCGACCGACTCGCTGTCACCACGGTCGAGCGCCGTGCGCATCTCTCCCGCGGCGAGCGCGATCGTCCCGAGTGGAGTCGCGAGCTCATGGGCGGCACCGGCGGCCAACGTACCGAGTGAGGCGAGTCGTTCGCTGCGGGTCGCGAGGTGGCGGGAACGCTCGAGCTCGGCGTCGCGGTCGGCAAGGGCGCGGCGAATGCGATCCACGAAATACACGATGAACGCGGCCGCGACCGCAAATGCGACCCACATGCCGCGCAGGTGCATCTCCATCTGATCGGCGTGGTGGTCGTGTGCGCGCACCGGGAGCCCGAAGACGCCACCGAAGAGCGAGCCGAAACACGCGAGCGACAGTGCGACGAGGCTCCACGTGTAGGTCGGCCGTAAGACCACCGCGGCGAGCGCGATGTGGACGAGATAGAGGAAGTTGAACGGGTTGAAGCTGCCGCCCGAGAGGTGCAAAAGCACCGTGAGCAGAACGATGTCGAGCGCCATCACCGCCGCGAGCATCCACTCGCGCACCGCTCGTTTGCGCTGCCATCTCGCACACGCGACGTTGCTTCCAAGCTCGATGCCGATCACCGCGAACAAGGCGACGAGCGGCAGTTCAAGGGTGAAGATTCGTCGCGCAAGTAGGATCACCACCGACTGGCCGAGTGCCGCTCCCCAACGCAAGCGCACGATCCAGCGGAGGTTGATGGCGAGAGGGCCGACGTCGTTCAGCCGCGCGGCTCGGTTCATGGTGCGAAGGCGTCTTTCGGGACGCAGCCGTAACCGTCTTGCGCCTGCCACTCCAACCGGATCACCTCGAAGGTCGGGATTGACTCCGCGACGCTCGGGTCGAGATCGCCCGATGCGATGACCTCGGCGAGCACGTCCAGGCCGATGGGTTGGATACGCACGACCAAGCGGACACGGTCAGGAATGCCGCTTTTTAAAGGCAATACGTA
This sequence comes from Polyangiaceae bacterium, assembly GCA_947502375.1. Taxonomy (GTDB): domain Bacteria; phylum Myxococcota_A; class Polyangia; order Polyangiales; family Polyangiaceae; genus SYFR01. Next base: position 3,004 of record CANMZR010000256.1, on the reverse strand, counting down.
GGTTTTTGTGAAGCGGTGATTCGGATCCGGTTTAGGTAAGAGCAGGTTTGACTCGTAGCTCGCGGTTTCCCAGAAGAGGTGGGTCTCCTTGCCACCGGCATCGAACGTGCGGTCGCCGAAGAGGAGCAGGTTCGGGTCATCGAGCTCGGTGACGGATTGGCCCGCGGTGACGACCCCGCTCTCGAAGATCGCGACGTCGGATTTGTACGCGGTGAGTTCGGCCCACACACGGCGGTCGGACGCAGCTCCGCTCGGGAACGCATGGCCCGCGAAAGCGTTCTCGAGGAGCACGTCAATGCGGACGTCGGCGAGCGGTGGACTCACGCAAAGCTGCCCGACCACGGTCTGCGAGAGCGCTTTTGCGACGGCGTTTCGCTGCGCGTCTTGGTTTGGAAATGGCGTCAGCGCAACGTCCACGGCGGGCCAGTCGTGAGCGTGCACTTCGCGCACCTTGACGCCGTCGAAGTCGGCGGCAGGCGCCTTTTTTCCCGGCATGTGGCAGTTGCCGCAAGTGAGGAGAGCGGATGTTCCGTTGCCGAATTGGCTCGCCTGCCACTCGGAGAAGGTGCGCTCGATGTGCGCGCCACCGGGCGTGACGATGTCGTGGCAGCTGCCACAGAGACTCGCCGATTCACGCGTGTCGCGGTCGAGCAGTGGCGAGTACGCGGACGCGTGAGCGGGGTTGTCGACAGGATCGCGAATGGCGGCGCGGAGCACACCATCGTCGGCGAGCGTCAGCGGATTGTTGTGGGAGCCTTCGACGGCCTCGACCGAGTGGCAAAAGTAGCAGGTGACTCCGCGCAGGTACGACGGGAGCTCCGCGAGGTTCGTGCCGTCTTTCGTTGCACCGGTGCGAAGCGCGACGGGCGCGTGGCATTTTACGCAGAAGTCGCCGAGCGCGCCGTTCGTGTCGCGTTGGCCTCGGGCGTTCAGCGCCATGAAGACCGGGTCGTCTCCTGCGTACGCGTGCATGCTGCCCGACCACTCGTCGACGTGACTCGCATGGCATTGGCGGCAGGACTCCGGATCTTTGAGTGCCTCGCCTTGTAGGAGCTTCGGCTCCGGCGATCCGCAGGCGATGAGGGACGCCGCGATGATCGTCCGGAAGGTGCCTTGGCGCGTTGAGTTCACGGTGCGGCTCCGTCCGCGATCCATTGCTCGATGGCGCAGCGTTCCGGTGCGGAGAGCGGAGAGCCTGGCGGCATTTGAAATGCTTCGTCGGTGGATTCGAGTTTCTGTACGAGCAGGCTGCATCCGGCGTCGCCGGCGATCACGCGGGTGCCTCCGCTTCCGGCTGCATGCCCCACGAGTGCGTCGTAGGCCGCTGCCTGGTCCTCGAAGACAAGCCCTCCGCGGCCCCCGCTTGGCGCGTGACAGCTCGAGCCGCCGCTCGCGCACGTCGGTACGAGGGTGCGCGTGAACACGTTGTCGAAGGAAGGCGCGTAGAGTGGTGCGCAGTCAACCGGTACCGCCACACAGTCATCGGAGCAGCCGCCGAGCCCGAGCGAGCACGTGCACCCAATGGCAAGGCTGTGCGCGAGAGCCGCAAAGGTACGTCCTAGGCTCACGGCTCACCCGTCGATGCAAAAGGCGAAGGTCGCCTCATCGGTCGCTTCCTCGTTTTGTGCGGAAACCGTCACCGTCCAAACGCCGGGCATCACGAACTCGAGAGCCTTGATGGTCGCCTTGCCGTTCTCTCCCGGCGTGACCGTCGGCGTGACCCCGCTGCCGTGCCCGTGACTCGGCATCCAAAGGCGCACCTTGGTGATGATCGCGTTGGGAAGCGGCCCGTTCGACGCATCGATGAGCTGCACCTCCCACTCGTTCGAGCCCGCGGCAGGCGGCGCGGGCAGGGCATCGAGAAGCTTCACGCCGACGGTGCCGTTTTTTCCCGCTCGCGTTAGCCCTGCGACGTACTCGTCGGGCGCGAGGGTCGCATCCGAACAGGGTCCCGATGGCCCAGGGGCGGTGCTCTCACCGCTGCACGCCGAAAACAACGAGAGTGCAGCGAGCGCGAATGCGAGACGGCTAAGCATGGTGACCTCGGCGGCAGGTACGTCCCCGCCGCTTCGCGGTTACAAGCGTAGCGTTTCGGTCCGCGCGCTGCCACCACGATAGCCTCTTCGCTCTCCTTGTCGCTGAGGTCCGACGCGTTCACCACGCTAAGGGGCAAGATCCGCGAGCGGGACGATTGGACGGCGGGGGGCTCTTCGACAAGCTGACGCTGCTCCTGACAACCATCGCACAGAATGCATTTAGGGCGAAGTTGATGCCGGCTGGAACTGAAGTACTCTGCCTTCGAATGAGTTGGTTCAAGCGCGTACTCGGGGCGTTGGGTGGCGGTGAGCCGCCCGAGGTGGGAACGAAGCTGCCGCCGCCCGAGGTGGGAACGAAGCTGCCGCCGCCCGAGGTGGGAACGAAGCTGCCGCCGCCCGAGGTGGGAACGAAGCTGCCGCCGCCCGGCCGCTACGGGCGTCCGCAAGCATCGCGAGCAGATCGATTCGTGTCCTCTTATCGAGCTCCGAGCTCTTGGCGAGGTCTTCGAGCGGCACCAAGATCAGGTCGAGCAGGGGCTTGACGTTCGGGCCGTTGCGGTCACCGCCGTCGCGGAGCAGTTTTTCTTGATAGCGCGACATCAAGCGCTCGACCGACACGCCCCGGGTAGCCGGATCGGCGAGGCCTTGGACGAGCGTTTCCGCAGGGATATCTGCAGCACACGCGACGACGAGCAAGCCTGCGGCCGCGACCGCGGATGCCATGACGACTCTCAGCCCGCCCGCCCGCACACCCTTTGAGATATCAAGCTGCTGAAGGCTCATGCGGCGCGCTCATGCGCCATTCGGTGTCCCGCAACAAGTGTCCTCGCGGGGCGGGTACGGTGCGCGTGACCGCCTGGCAAGCGAGGCGCGCGGCTAGCGAGCTTTCTTGGAGTTTAGCGAGGGTTTTTTGGCTTGGAGGATAGCGTTGACGTGCGGTGGCCCCGAGACTCACCTTGCTTGGGGGG
>CANMZR010000255.1 GCA_947502375.1 Polyangiaceae bacterium | reverse complement strand
AGACGTCGGAATACCCGTCGCTTCGATGGACTCGGAGTACAGACGTGTGCTTTCCGATCAAGACGTCGGAATACCCGTCGCTTCGATGGACTCGGAGTACTAGGCTCCCCGTCGATGTCCGACCCCGTTTTGCTTCTCGGCGATCGTTTTCAGGCGGCCCTCGTCCTCGCCTTCGGACCCGAACACGCCGGCGTCGATCCCGCAATCCGGCCCTCGAATCACGCGGATTTTCAGGCGAACCTGGCCCTTGGGCTTGCCAAGACCCTCAAGAAATCACCGCGCGACGTGGCCGCTGCGATTCTCGCGAAGCTCGATGGAACAGGGGTGGTCGAGCGCACGGAGTTGGCTGGGCCTGGCTTCATCAACATCTGGCTCCGCGCCGAGTTCCTGTCGGCTGAAGTGGCGCGCGTGGCCGCCGCGGGCACGGCTGGGGTCGAGGCTCACCCCACCCCGGAGCGCATCGTCATCGACTATTCATCCCCGAACGTGGCAAAGGAAATGCACGTGGGGCACTTGCGCTCTTCGGTCATCGGCGACGCCCTTGCGCGGGTGCTGGAGGCACTCGGTCACACCGTCCTTCGGCAGAACCACCTCGGTGACTGGGGCACGCCGTTTGGCATGTTGATTGAACATCTCCTCGACGAAGGCGCCGACGCGGACGCGCACTCGATTCGTGACTTGAACGCGTTCTATCAAGCGGCCCGCGCGAAGTTTGATGCTTCCCCGGAATTTGCGGCCCGCGCCCGGGTTCGAGTCGTCTCGCTCCAGAGTGGGGATGAGGCGACACTCGGTTTCTGGAGAAAGCTCGTCGAGGCTTCGCGGACCCACTTCAATGCGTTGTATCGCCTGCTTGGCGTGACGTTGAAAGACGAGGATATCGCGGGGGAGAGCCTCTTCAATCCCATGCTCGGCGAGGTCGTCTCCGAGCTTGAATCGATGGGCCAGTGCGTCGAGAACGAAGGCGCGAAGTGCGTTTTCGTGCCCGGTTATGTCGGACGCGACGACAAGCCGTTGCCGCTCATCGCCAGAAAGCAAGACGGCGGCTACGGTTACGCGGCGACCGATCTCGCGGCGATTCGCTACCGGCTGCAAACGCTGAACGCGACTCGTATTCTCTACGTCGTCGGAGCGCCGCAAACACAGCATCTCGCGATGATCCGCGATGCGGCAATCCAGGCGGGCTGGCTCGCGCTGCCGGCGCGCGCAGAGCACGTCGCCTTCGGTTCCGTTCTGGGTGAGGATGGGAAGGTCTTGCGGACGCGGGCTGGCGCTACCGTGCGACTCATCGAGCTGCTCGAAGAAGGCGTCGAGCGAGCGCGGTCCATCGTGGCCGAGAAGGCACCCGAACTCCCTATAGAGCAGCGTGACGCGATCGCACGGGCCGTTGGGATCGGCGCCATCAAGTACGCCGACCTGTCGAGTGACCGCGTCAAAGATTACGTCTTTGACTGGTCGAGAATGCTGGCCTTCGACGGCAACACGGCACCCTACCTGCAGTACGCGCATGCCAGAATTTGCTCAATTTTACGCAAATCGAATGAGTCTGTCGAGCTGGCATCGATAGCGATCTCTGAGCCGCAAGAGCGGGTGCTCGCACTTTCTCTGCTCGCATTTCCGAGGGCACTGGCCGACGTGGCGGAGTCGCTGTCGCCGCACCGATTGTGCGGCTATCTCTATGACCTCGCGACGGCCTTCTCGGCCTTCTACGAGCATTGTCCGGTGCTGAAGGCCGCCACTCCCGAAGTGCGTCGCTCGAGACTTCTCTTGTCGGCCACGACGGCAACGGTCATCGCGCGCGGGCTCGAGTTGCTGGGGATCGAAGCCCCCGAGAAAATGTAGCCTTCGTTGCGAGGGCTCTCGGCTCGAAGACTCAGTCCGCTGTGATGACCATGCCGGCCGCGCGCAGCCGCTTGACGAGCGTCATTCCCATGGCGACCGCGGGGGTCAGGACGCCACCCTCGGAGTCGAGCTTATCGCATGCGAGGCATAGCGCCGACTCAGCGAGCATGATCGCGGTGAAGCCGTAACCTGGATCGCGATTGCCTTCGACACGCACCGTGACGCTCCGAGGAACGCCGTCGATGCAGTTGGTCCCCACGATGGCGAGCCGAAATTGGCCGGATTCGCGTTGCTCTTTCGAAGGCCCCTCGCCAGGCTTTGGGAGCACCCGTGTGAGCAGGCCCCGTAGGGCCGGAATGGCGGCGGTGCCAATCAGCAACCCAAGGCCGAGCGACGTGCCGCCCGCCGTGAGCGCGCCCTTCAACGACTTTCGATAGCGAGACACCTCGCGGTAACGAAAGTCACGGCCGTACCGGTAGCCGAGGAGCGCGTTCGTGCGTCGCACCACGCGCGTGTTCACGCCAGCCATGACGAACGGTCCAATGAATCCCTCCTTTTCGACCGAGAGCCCCATCGTGTCGGGCCCGTCGGGACCCGAGCGCTCGCCTTCGGGGTTCAGTGCGTAAGGGTCCTTGAGGACCTGTCGGAGTGCACGGTCGTGCTTCGCCGCGTCGAGGATGCCGAGCATGCTCGCAAGGGTCCCGCCACTGGCTCCGCCGCGCATGGAAACGACGTACAGGCTGGCCTCGTCGCACGGCGCTCCGGAGCGCAGGCGCATCGTCTCGTCGAGCACGAGGCAGCCGAGGTCCGAGGGGATCGAATCGAAGCCGCACGCGTGAACGATTCGCGCACCCGTCTTTTGGGCGGTCCGATGATGCAGGTCGATCGTTCGGCGCATGAACGGCGTTTCACCGGTGAGGTCACAGTAGTGCGTGCCGTTCTCGGCGCAGGCCCGAACAAGCTCGTGGCCGTGCGCGCTGTAAGGGCCAACCGTGGTGCAGACGACCCGCGTGCGTCGCGCGAGGGCATCGAGAGCGGGTCCATCGTGGCTGTCCGCGACGAGCACTTCGAGGCTGGCTGTGCGTGGTTCGAGCTTGATAAGGCGCGCCTTCACCGCCTCGAGCTTGGCCGAATCACGACCCGCGATGGCCCATCGAACGGTCCCTGCACGGCGCAGGAACTCCTCGGCGACGAGCGCACCGGTGAACCCGGTGGCGCCAAACAAAATGAAGTCAAACTCGCGCTTCTCGGCCATGCTGGGATCCCTTTCGCTGCCCGGGCTCAACCAATCCCGGGCGCCTCTCGTCCGGTTTGAGCCACATACTCATCGTAGCCGCCTCCGTAGACGCGCGCTTCCCCACCATCGAGTTCGAGCACCCGATTGGACAGGGCGGACAGGAAGTGCCGGTCGTGGGACACAAAGAGCATGGTGCCCTCGTAGTCTTGCAGGGCTTTGACGAGCATCTCTTTGGTGCCCATGTCGAGATGGTTGGTCGGCTCGTCGAGGACGAGCAGGTTGGGCGGATCGAACAGCATCTTGGCCAGAACGAGGCGCGCCTTTTCACCGCCGGATAAGATGCGACAGTTCTTCTCGACGTCGTCTCCCGAGAAGCCAAACGCTCCCGCGAGCGCTTTCAACGAGCCTATCGTGGCGAGCGGAAAGGCGCCCTGAAGCGCATCGATCACGCTGTCATCGGGTTCGAGTTGCTCCATCGCATGCTGAGCGAAGTAGCCGAGCTTGACGCTCGCACCGATGGTCACTGAGCCGGTGTCCGGCTGGATCGCGCGGGCACCGAGCTTGAGGAGGGTGGTCTTGCCGGCGCCGTTGATTCCCATCACGCACCAGCGTTCCTTGCGTCGGATGAGCAGGTCGAAATTCTCGTGGATTTTTCGCTCGCCGTAGTGCTTGCCGATCCTGTCGAACCGGACGACGTCGTCACCCGAGCGCGGGGCGGGACGGAACTCGAACTCGATGACCTTGCGGCGCCTCGGAGGCTCGATGGTTTCGATTTTTTCGAGCTTTTTGACGCGTGATTGAACTTGCGCGGCGTGGCTCGCACGGGCTTTGAAACGGTCGATGAAGGCTTTCTCTTTGGCCAGCATCGCTTGCTGGCGCTCGAATTGCGCCTGCTGTTGCACCTCGGCAATCCCGCGCTGCTCTTCGTAGAAGTCGTAGTCCCCGCTGTACGTCGTGAGGTCACCACCGTCGATTTCGACGATCTTTGTAACGATGCGGTTGATGAACTCGCGGTCATGGGACGTCAGAATCAGCCCGCCCTCGAACTGGAGCAAAAACCGCTCGAGCCAGATGATCGATTCGAGGTCGAGATGGTTCGTCGGCTCGTCGAGCAGCAGCGCATCGGGGCGCATCAAGAGAATGCGGGCCAGGGCGACGCGCATCTTCCAGCCGCCGGACAGGTTCCCTACGTCTTCATCGACAAGCTCGGCGCGAAAGCCGAGCCCCTCCAAGATTTCGCGAGCCTTCGACTCAAGCGCGTAGCCATCGAGTTCATCGAAGCGTGCTTGGACCACCCCAAAACGCTCGACCAAGGCCTCGAGTTCGTCGCCGCGCTCCGGGTCGCCCAGCGCGTTCTCGAGCTCGTGGAGTTCGTGCGCGACGTCGGAGATAACCCCGGCGCCTGCCATCGTCTCCTCGACGACCGTGCGCCCCTTCATGTCACCGACGTCCTGGCTGAAATAGCCAACGACGATGCCTCGGTCGGTCATTACTTGACCGGCATCAGGCTCCTCCTCCTTCACGATCATCCGAAAAATCGTGGATTTTCCAGCACCATTCGGGCCGACGAGGCCGATGCGCTCTCCCTTGAAGAGGCTCATGGACGCATCGAGAAACAAGATTTGCTTCCCGTGCTGCTTGGACACGGAGTCGAGACGGATCACGGCTCGGGCGGGTAACACGCCAAAGCGGAGCGAGCAATCCGCCGCGACATCCGCCGCGCAGCCCTCAACTCTCGTACAGGTAAAAGTAGCCGCGTAGAGGACCGTTTCGCAGCGGCTTCGCGATGCGCGGCCGGCCACCGAAGGCTTCCTGAAACTCGGGGTTCGCGACGAGAAAGGCGTGCCGCCAGCCTTTGAATTGCCAGCACCACTCGCCGAGGTCCCGGTAGAGTGCGCGGACGGATTCGGGCGAGCCCATGCGTTCGCCGTACGGGGGATTTGTGATGATGACACCCCTTTCCACGCCCCGCTCGCGCGCTTGTTCCATGAGGACCTTCGGAGCGATGTCGCGGAAGTCACCGCCCAGAATCGTCACGTCGCGCTCGATGCCGGCCGTCACAAAGGTGCGCTCCATCGTCGCTCGCAAACTCGGATCGATCTCGCTCGCGAAGAGCACCGGAGCCGTGTCGCCGAAGAGCGCTTTCGGTCGCGGGAGCTCCGCAAACATGGGGTGCCGTTCGGCGTCGGGCTTGCGGCCGCTCATCCAGACGGGGCGACCTTTGGCGAGGCAAGCGGCCTCGATGAGGAGCGTTCCCGAACCCGCCAGGGGATCGCACAGCGCCTCGGTACGCGCATCGTGTCGAGCGAGCATCACGAGCAGCGCGGCGAGATCTTCTCGGAGTGGCGCGTCACCTGCTTCCATTCGGTAGCCGCGCATGTGCATCGCCCGGCCGGATAGGTCGAGCGAGACCACGAGGGCCCCCTCGTAGAGCCGCACTTGAATGCGGAGATCTGGCTTTTCGGCGTCCACCTCGAGCCGAACGTGTCGTTGGGCCGCCGCCGCGATAAGCGCATTTTTCACAGTGCCAACGATTTGCCGCTCTCCCGCGGCGAAGTCGTTCACGCCAAAGGCCTCCACGGAGAGCTTGGCCCCGTCCCAGCACCAGGCGCGGGTGTCCTCGAGACCGGCCCCGAGGAGGTCATCGTAGAGCGGTTCGAGGCGTGCCGCTCGGCTCTCGTAGAGATCCCAAAGCACGCGCGCACACGTTCGGTGGTGCTGCACCAAAAGCCAGCCGAGGCGCACGTCGAACGGGTAAACGATGCTTCCGAGGCCCTGCTTTTCAGGCTCTACGATGCGAAAGTCCGTGAGGCCGCGCCGGGCCAAGCGCGAGGCTTCGCCGGCCATGACGCGGTTCGAGCCGGGAAGCCCAACGAGCCGAAGGCGATCAACAGTAGGCAACATGCCTCAGCATCGTTCCCGAGCTTTCAGCGAGGCGCTACTGTACGCGACGTGACGCGCGCAATTCTCTTCGCAATTTTTTTGTCCGGCCTGGCGCTCGCGGCCTTTGCGCCATCCTGCGAAGCGTCGCGAGACGTGGCCAAGCCGGCCGCTTCGGGCACGAACGACGGTGCCGAGGGTGTGACCCTGAATTGCCCCAAAAGCGGCGTCTTACACGGTCCGTGGTCGCTCCACTTCGACGAGACGAGCATCCTCGTGCGCTGGGACGCGTGCGAAAAAAGCTCGGCCTCGATCTCCGTCACTCCAGAGCTTGGAGGCGCACCTCGTTCTGTCGCCGGTGAACAGACCTTGACCGAAGTGCTGACCCGCTACGACGTCGTGCCGACAATCGCCCCTGATTTGCCAGGGACCTATTATCGCACCGAGGTCCCGGTCGCTGGCCTCCTTGCGGGCACCTGTTATCGCTTCGAGCTGCTCGCCGAGAAAGGGCGGGGAGGGCGCTTCTGCACCGCGCGCAGTCCGGGGAAGCCTTTTGTCTTTCTCGCCATCGGCGACACGAACCCGGCGGTCGGTGACACGGACGGCGTCCTCGCGAGTGTCACGAACGGCAAAACCTTCGGTGAAAAGCCTGACTTCGCGGTCCACCTCGGTGACATGCAGTATTACGATTCGGTCTTTGAGTCCTACGCGACCTGGTTTCCAGCGATGGCTCCGCTCTTCGAAGCGGGGGCGCTCGAGCCTTCGGTCGGCAACCACGAACTCGAGCGCGAGCATGAGTTCGATGACTATTACAAACGGCTTTTTGGCGGTGCCGGTTTTGACGGGACCGTGGAGTACTACCGTTTTCAATCGGGCGGAGTTTGGTTCTTCTCGCTCGATACCGAGCTCGAGTTGACGCCCGCGAGCCCGCAAGGAAAGTGGCTCGAGGCTCAACTCGCCGATGCCGCAGCCAAGCCCGGTTTCCGCTTTTCGGTCGTCTACTTTCACAAGCCGTGGATCACGCTGTCGGACTATCCGAGCTTTCCCGAGCTGCGAAAACACTACCTCCCGAGTTTTCAAAAGAACGGCGTGAAACTTGTTCTACAAGGTCATATTCACGGCTATGAACGCTTCCTCGAGGACGGGATCACCTACGTCGTTTCGGGTGGCGGTGGGGCGGCACTCCATGACCTCGACGTGAACGTCGCCCTAAGGCCCGCGGAAGCGAAGGCGCGGGTCACG
>CANMZR010000254.1 GCA_947502375.1 Polyangiaceae bacterium | reverse complement strand
GCGCTCGTTCGCCGTGCGTTGAACCTCGGCATCGACAAGCGGCGCATCATCGAGACCGTTACCCACGGCAAGCAACAACCGGCGACGCACTTCGTCCCGGACTACACCGGCTCCGGTTACGCTGACGCGGTCGCGGCGCTGCACGAGTCTGGCGATCCTTTCGCCGCCAAGCGACTTGAGTTCGCTCCCGAAGCCGCGCGCGCGCTGTTACGCGAAGCCGGTTACCAGGTCGAGCAGCGGGACGGTCGCTGGTTCACGCGGGACTTTCCGCCGCTCGAGATCTTGTACAACGGCGCGGCCGGCTCCACGTCCGGCCATCCGGCGATCGCGGTCGCCGTGCAATCCTTGTGGCGTGAGCACCTCGGCATCAGCGTGACCCTGCGCAACGAGGAGTGGAAGGTCATGCTGAAGAACATGCGCGACGGGCACTTTCAAATCGCGCGGCTCGGGTGGAGCGCGGACTACAACCATCCGAACACCTATCTCGAGACCTTCGCCTCTTCGAGTCCGAACAACTGGACCCGTTGGAAAAGCCCCGAGTTCGATGCGCTCCTCGCACGCGCGGCCGCGACCGCGGAGCCGGCTCGAAGCCTTGCTCTTTACCGCGAAGCCGAGGAACTCGCCGTCGAGGCCATGCCCAGATTGCCGCTTTATTTTTACACGAAGGCCACCCTCGCCAAGCCGTATCTTCGAGGATTTTATCCAAATCCAATGAACCGTCATCCGGTTCGGTGGCTGTGGATCGAACCTGAATGGCGAACCCGTCCCGGCAATGAGCCGGCCTTCGAACCGCTCGAGCTCGGTGCCCCCGGGAGGCTCGAATGACGAGGTTTTTGTTACGTCGCATCGCTTGGCTCGTCCCGACGCTCTGGGTCGTCGTCACGCTGGTCTTCTTTCTGCTGCGGCTCGCACCCGGTGGGCCCTTCGATGGCGAGCGCGCCGTTCCAGCCGAGGCGCTCCGCGCACTCGAGGCCAAGTACCACCTGGCGGATCCACTCTGGCGTCAGTACGTGGACTTCCTCGGCGGGCTGCTGCACGGGGATCTCGGTCCGTGTTTCCGCTATCCGGGCCGCACCGTGAACGAGCTCATCCGCATGAGCCTACCGGTCTCGATGCTCCTCGGAACACTGGCCATGACGCTGGCGCTCGCGGTGGGCATTCCGCTCGGGATCCTCGGGGCCATGCGGCACAACACCTGGGTCGATTCGGCCGCGATGACCGTCTCCATGCTCGGCATTTCGATTCCGAGGTTCGTCCTGGCGCCACTTCTTGTGTTGTTCTTTTCGTTGAAGCTTTACTGGTTACCGGTGGCCCGCTGGGAGAGCTGGCGGCACATGATCTTGCCGGTGGTTGCGGCTGGTTTGCCCGCCGCCGCCACCATCGCTCGTCTCACGCGAGCGGGCATGCTCGATGTCTTGAAGAGTGACTTCATCCGAACCGCACATGCGAAAGGCCTGTCGGAGCGCGCCATCGTGGTGCGCCATGCCTTGCGCGGCGGGCTCCTACCCGTCGTGAGCTACCTCGGCCCCGGCTTCTCGGGAATGCTCGTCGGCACGCTGGTCGTCGAGCGCATCTTCAATATCCCCGGAATGGGGCGCTACTTCGTCGAGGCTGCGTCCAACCGAGAATACAACCTGGTGATGGGGATAACGCTCGTTTACGGCGGGCTCTTGATGACCCTCAATACGCTCGTGGACGTGGCCTACGCCTGGCTCGACCCACGCGTAAGGCTCGACGAAAAATGAGCGTTTTGCCTCATAAAAACATGGATGAACCCGCGGACACCGAAGCGCCGCTCGGGGCGCTCACGGCTTTGGGTTCAAGTCTCCGGGCGGACGCCTGGCGTCGCTTACGTGGCAACCGCACGGCGGTGGCGTCGGCCTTCCTGCTGCTCCTGTTGATGTTCCTCAGCGTGGTCGTTCCGATGGCATCGCGGTTTCGCTACGACGCGACCGATCTCGCCCTGGGTGCGGCTCCACCGTCCTTGGCGCACTTTATGGGGACCGATGCGCTGGGCCGTGATCTCCTCGTGCGCTTGTTCTTTGGCGGACGGATCTCGTTCGCCGTCGGACTCATCGCCACTCTCGTCAGCTTCGTCATCGGTTGCAGTTGGGGCGCCACCGCCGGCTACTTCGGCAAGAACGTCGATGCGGTCATGATGCGCATCGTGGACGTGCTCTACACGTTTCCATTCCTCATCCTCGTCATTGTTCTTCAGGTTTTTTTCGCAAATCAGGGCGGCGTCTTGCATCGCAGTTTTTCTTACGTGCTCGGTCCGCTCATTCCTGAAGCGAGAGAGCCTTCCTATTTCCCAGTATTTCAGATCGTATTCGTCTTCGCCGCGCTCGGAAGCATCTCGTGGCTGACGATGGCGCGGATCGTTCGGGGGCAGGTGCTCACGTTGCGGGAGCAGCCCTTTGTGGAGGCGGCGCGCTCGCTCGGCGTGGGTCACTTTGCGATTATTTTCCGCCACCTCCTGCCCAATGCCCTCGGCCCCATCGTCGTCTACACGACCTTGACGGTTCCCGAGATCATGCTGACCGAGGCGTTCTTGAGTTTCCTCGGCCTCGGCACCCAGGAGCCTTTGTCGAGTTGGGGCTCGCTCGCCGCAGCGGGCGCGGATGCGCTCGACATCCATCCATGGACGCTGGTCTTTCCGGCGGCGGCACTGGCGCTCACGCTCTTTGCATTCAATCATCTCGGTGACGGTCTGCGCGATGCACTCGACCCACGCACGCAGACGGGTCACTCGTGACGTTGCTCGCCGTCAACGGCCTGGAGACGACGTTTTTTACGCGTGAAGGCGAGGTGCGGGCCGTCGATGGTGCCAGCTTCACGGTCGAGCGCGGGCAGGTGTTGTGCCTCGTCGGTGAGAGCGGCTCGGGCAAGAGCGTGGCGGCGTTGTCCATCCTCGGGTTGGTGCCGAACCCCCCAGGCCGCATCACGAAGGGGTCGATCCTCTGGCACGGCGAGGAGGACCTGGTGCGGGCGAGCGAGCGGCGTCTTCGCGAGCTTCGCGGCAACCGAATTGCGATGGTCTTTCAAGACCCGATGAGCTCCTTGAATCCGTATCTGAGCGTGGGAACTCAGCTCATCGAAGTGCTCGAACTGCATCGCGGAATGGGGCGCAGGGAGGCCGAAAAACATGCGATTCGTGCGCTCGGAGAGGTCGCCATCCCGGCCCCGGAGAGCCGCTTGCGTCAGCACCCGCACGAGCTTTCCGGCGGCATGCGGCAGCGCGTGATGATAGCCATCGCGCTCGCGTGCGAACCGGAGCTCTTGATAGCCGACGAGCCGACGACTGCGCTCGATGTCACCGTGCAAGCGCAGATCCTCGACTTGCTCGACGACCTGCGTCAGCAACGCGGGCTGGGCGTTCTCTTCATCACGCATGACCTCGGCGTCGTCTCGCGAATGGCCGAGCGTGTCGCCGTCATGTACGCGGGGCGCATCGTTGAAGAAGGGCATGTCGACGAGGTGCTCGTGAGGCCGCGGCATCCTTACGCGGAGGCCCTCCGGCGCTCGACGTTGCGCTTGACCGGTGAGCGGCTGCCGAAACTCCCCGAGCTCGCGGGACTGCCGCCTTCACCGTTCGCGCGATCGGCTGGGTGTGCTTTCGAACCGCGCTGCGCTTTGCGGGTCGAAGCGTGCCGAAGCGTGGCGCCCGAGGAGCGAGGCCTCACGCTTTTTGGACGTTCGCACCGCGTTCGTTGCCATGTGGTGCTCGCTGAAAAGGAGGGCGGGTGAACCTCCTCGAAGTGGACGCGCTGTCGGTTCATTTTTCGCTGCGCCGAGGCTGGCTGCAACGCCGGGTGGGCACGCTCAAGGCAGTGGACGGCGTCTCCTTCACGTTGGCGGCCGGCCGAACGCTCGGCCTCGTGGGCGAATCCGGATGCGGCAAATCCACCCTGGCCAGAGCGATCCTGCAGTTGCTACCGGTGACGCATGGGAGCGTCTTTCTGAATGGGGTCGATGTCGCGAAGCTGGGAGGAAAAGCACTCAAATCCGCCCGGCGCTCGATGCAAATGGTGTTTCAAGATCCCTACGCGAGCCTCGACCCTCGGATGACCGTGCTCGATATCGTGGCCGAGCCGCTCGACACCCACGGGCTCGCCGGTAGGGACGTTGCCCGACGGCGTCAGGTCGCCGAGTTGCTAGGGCGCGTCGGTTTGCCCGCGGACGCGATGCGCCGTTACCCTCACGAGTTTTCGGGCGGGCAGCGACAGCGCGTGGGGATCGCTCGCGCACTCGCCCTCGGGCCTCGCCTCGTCGTGGCCGATGAGCCGGTGAGTGCTCTGGACATGAGCATTCGCGCGCAGATTGTGAACCTCTTCGCCTCGCTGCAGGCAGAGCTTGGGATCGCCTATCTTTTCATTGCCCACGATCTCGCAGTCGTAAAGCACCTCGCTCATGAAGTGGCGGTCATGTACCTGGGCCGCATCGTGGAACGAGGCCCCGTGGACCGTGTGCTGTCGGCCCCGGGACACCCCTACACCCAAGCGCTGCATGCCGCGGTCCCGGACCCGGATCCTGAGAGCGAACGCAAGCGAGTCCGGCTTCGGCTAAAGGGTGAGCCGCCGAGTCCACTTGACGCGCCCCGGGGCTGTGCGTTTCATCCGCGCTGCCCACACGCCTTCGAGCGGTGCCGAGTCGAGACGCCCCGGCTTCGCGAGGTCTTTGCGGGTCATGAAGTGGCCTGCCATCTCGACCTTGTCTCGTGAGCCGAACATGAAACGAGCTGCAATTTTACTGAGCTTACTGAGCCTACTGGCTGCGTGTCGCACCGATCGGAGTGATCCCGAAGATCTGCGCGGCGTGTTCGACCACCCCGGCGCTCGGTCTGCCACCGCTTCGGTCCGTGCCTCTCAAAGCGGCGCACCGGCGGCTGCGGCGGCTTCGGCGGCTTCGGCGGCTTCGGCAGCACCGGCAATCGCGAGCGGCGCCCCTTTGGTGGGGCTCGAGTCGGGGCTCGCTGTCAATCGTCGCAAGCCACTGCCAGGCCCGTGCATCCAGGTGACGGGGGAAGCCGCGCGTGCCAACGAGCGCAGTGCGCGCCGTCCGGCCTGCCGTCGTGCCGAGATCCTCGAGCGCCGCGGCCCGGACGGTGCTCCGCAATACGCCTGTGTCTTCACGCCCGGCGGCGTCGAGAAGCGTGCACCGCTTCCCCTTATCGTCTTCTTTCATGGGCAAGACGAGTCCCCGGCGAAGGTCTCGAAGGAGACGGCCCTCAGCGCTCTCGGAGACGCTCTCGATCTCAGCGGCGATCCGCAACATCTGGGTTATCTCGTCCTCGCTCCACAGGCACGCCGCCTGCAGTTGCACGTCGCTTTCGACATCGGGTTCGTCTCGCCAGAGAACGAAGATGTGCGCACAACCGAGTATTTTATCGAAGAATTAGCGAAACGTGGTTGGATTGACCGACGTCGCGTGTATGCCGTGGGTGCCGGTAAAGGCGGCGACATGGCGGCGCTCTGGACGATGCTGCGCCCCGATCACGTTGCCGCCTTTGCGACCTTTGGCAGCGACGCCTCCGCGTTCACTTGGACGTGCCCCGTCGAGCCGCCGCCCGCTGCCGTGCTCTACCGGGCCTGTGACACGGTGACCCGCTGCCTCGACGTGGAGCAGTGGCTCTCCGACCGCGAGTCGGCTCACGCGACCACCCTCGCTTTTCGCCTCAACGCGGCGAACCAACTCGCGCCGTCCTGCGAGCTCAATGCCTCGCGCTGCGGAAAGCAAACCGGCGAGGCGAACCACTACCGCTGGCCAAAAGGCAAAGACCGCGCACTCGTCGAGTTCCTCGGTCGCTTCAGCCTCGATCTGCGTTAGGTGGCCGAGTCCATCGAAGCGCCGGGGATTTCGACGCCCCCTCTTTGGCGAGGGCGTCGAAATACCCTCGATTTCGACGGATATTGACTCGGCCACCTGTTGTTATTTGGCCCTCGATTCGAACGAATCGAGGGAGGCGCCGAGTCCATCGAAGCGCCGGGGATTTCGATCGAGGCACGAGGCGCCCGCGAACGCCCGAAGGACCGGACGGTCCCTATCGACCGCCGGACCGGATCACCAGCGAATCATAGCGCTTCGAGAACGATGGCGCTTCCTTGGCCACCGCCGATACACGCACTGCCGACGCCGATTTTTTTCGCTGCGCGCTTCAGTTGATAGATGAGACTCGCGGTGATGCGAGCCCCCGACGCTCCGAGCGGATGACCGAGCGCGATGGCTCCACCCCACACGTTCGAGCGCTCCAGCGGCAACTCGAGATGCTTTGCGACGGCGAGCCATTGCGGTGCAAAGGCCTCGTTCACGTCGAACCTATCGACCTCCGCAAGCGTCAACCCCGCGCGCTCGAGCGCCTTCGGGATCGCGTACGCCGGACCGATGCCCATGAGCGAAGGTTCGACGCCCACGGTTCCCCACGAGACGATGCGTGCGAGCGGCGTGAGGCCTTTCTTCGCCGCGAACTCGGCGGAGGTCACGACCAACATCGCCGCGCCATCGCAGATCCCGCTGGCGTTTCCAGCCGTCACCACGCCGTCCTTCTTGAACACCGGGGCGAGCTTGCCGAGACTTTCGAGGGTCGAATTGGGACGCGGGTGCTCGTCGACGGCGAAGCTCACGGGCGGCGCGCCCTTTTTTCCGGGCAGGTCGATGGGGGCGATCTCGTCGGCGAACGCGCCTTCTTCATGAGCCTTGGCCCAACGCTGCTGCGAACGGACTGCGTAACCATCGACGTCTTCGCGCGTGAGCCCGTAGTTGACGGCCAGGTTTTCGGCCGTGATCGCCATCGGGGCATTGCAATAACTATCGGTCAGCGCGCTGAAGAGCGAGTCCTCGAGCGCCGGCGCTTTGCCGAACGCGTAACCATCTCGCCCACCCCGAAGGAGATGCGGAGCTTGGCTCATGTTCTCGCTACCGCCGACCAGCACGGCCTCCGCGTCGCCGAGAAGGATCTGCTGTGCACCTTGGATCACCGCCTCGAAGCCGGAGCCACACAGGCGGTTCACGGTGAGGGCAGGGACCTCGATGGGCACGCCTGAACGAAGGCCCACGTGCCGGGCGCAATAAAGCGCGTCGGCGCTCGTCTGCATCACGTTCCCGACGATAACGTGGGCGATATCGGTCGGGTCCACTCCGCTCTGCGCCAACGCAGCCTTCGCGGCGTGAACCGCAAGGTCCGTCGCGGTGAGCCGCTTCAAGGCCCCGCCCATGGTCCCGAATGCCGTGC
>CANMZR010000253.1 GCA_947502375.1 Polyangiaceae bacterium | reverse complement strand
TAACCTTCCATGTGCGGTGAGCGAAGGGCGCACGGCGCGGGAGCATCGGTGCCGCGGGGTCTCGGCGTCAACGCCCAATTGTCCAGTCTTCTGTCACCGAACTACGCTTGAGAATTCACACGCCCCCGGTGAGGGCGTGGCGCGAGCCTCATGGAAACGCGAGCGCGAGCCCAACGAACAGAAGGCCCATCACGACGGTGGCGATGGCCCCAAGCTTCGCTCGCTGCCCCGCGGCCGCGCGCTCCCGGGCCGTGACGTAAACAACGCCGGCTGCGGCGCCTGCGAACCACGTGGCGACGAGCGAGCGCCAGCCATAGGCCTGGTGGCTCGAGAGCAGGACAAGTCCGGGACTCAGGTGCGGTGAGCGGAGTCGTTCGAGCAGCCTTTGCGCTACATAAGTGAGCGGCGCTACGAGCGCGAACGCGAGGCCGGCCTCCGAAAGGGCGCGTGCTCGACGCTCGTGATTCGCCTCGCCGTCCATCACGAGTTGCTTCCCACGGGTGGTTCGTCCGGGCTTTTCGTCGCGCCTTCATCCGACTCGCCGCTCTCGCCCGCAGCGTGGCTCTCGCTCGCAGTTTGGGGCCGCTTCCACGCGAACGCAGCGAGCGCTGCCGTGACACCGGTTGCGAGTCCGATGAGCCATTCGAGGAGGGCGCCTCCACCGCCTGTAAGCACCGGGCGCGAGCGATCGATCGGCGAGGCGATGCGGGTCGTCATGGCGGTCAACGGGGCTCCCACGCGGCCATCAGGAATTCGGTGAGCATGCCGGTGTGCGAGGTGGCCAAAAAGGCGGCGGAGACGACGGCGCCGACACTCGCCCAACGGAGGCGTGCCGCCGTCGAGGGAGACGGCTCGGTGGCCTCTGCGACGAGCCAGTTGACGAGCAGCACGAGGGCCAACGCCCCCATTGTCGGGGCGAAAGCGCGCACGAATTGGGCATCGTAAAGTGCCACGAATACGATTGGAAGCCCGAGCGTGAAGGCCGCGATCCCGAGCAAAAGTACGCTGTTTTCAGGAAAACGAAACGCCCGCCGCGCTCGGAGGAGCAACATTCCGAGCGCCGCCGCATAGCTTACGAGGACAGCGATGGAGACCGCACCGCCCCACTTTGCAACCCGTTCGGCGCGCAAAAACCGCGCTTCAGCTCGCCCGCCGAGACCGTTTCTTCGAAGCCGTTCGAGCGCCGCACCGGGGTCCCCAAGGCGACTGCGTGCGAGGGCGAGGCCGGACTCGGCGAGCTGCCGCTCGGCGTCGTCAAGGCCGGGCTCCTGCGACCACCGGGCGTAGGCGGCGGCGGCTTCCCTCGGGCGCTCGAAGTGGCTGAGCCAGGTGTCGGCGATGAACTGAGCGGCCTCGCGTCGGACGAGGCCAGGCGGGAACTCGAGAGAGGCCACGGTGAAGGTGGCGAGGTCCTCCTCGGTCAGCGCCGTCCGTGAGCGGGAGCGCATGCGCAGCCACGCAGCGAGTGGCACCAGGTTGCCTTCACGGCGGGCCTCGAGCCACGCGATGCGAGCCCTTGCGCGGCGTGCGAGTCTGTCGGTCGGGTAATCCTCGGCGGCTCGGTGGTAAAGCTCGAGTGCGGCCTTCGGCTCGGCACGGTCTTCGGCTTCGGCTGCGCTATCGAGCGTCGCTGTCATCGGCTCGGCGGCTCGGCTGCTCCCGTTCAACAGCCCGAGGCAGGCGCCCATCGT
This sequence comes from Polyangiaceae bacterium, assembly GCA_947502375.1. Lineage (GTDB taxonomy): Bacteria > Myxococcota_A > Polyangia > Polyangiales > Polyangiaceae > SYFR01. The sequence goes on along the minus strand of CANMZR010000253.1, from coordinate 5,541 downwards.
GAAGGCGCACGCCGTGGCGCCGACCCTTCGCTTTACAGGCTTCACTTTGTGTACGTGAACTCGTCGAGCACCGAGCCGTCGAGCCGCGAGGCCTTGACGTGGAGCGTCGTGCCGGTGATATCCACGAGGGTGTAGTTGCGCGTCGACTCCGTGACGTAGGTGTGCGCGCAGGTCGTTTTTGCTGTGTAAAGCGGGGCTCCCGCTCCGCCACTGATCAGGTACAGCGTTCCTGAGCCGTTGACCGGCGTGCCTTTCGGACCGGACACGGCGACCTTCCCATCGGTGCCCGAGAGTCCGCGAATCGGCTTCGAGCGCTCGTAGAGGTGGTCATGCCCAGAGAACACCACATCGACTTTGTAGGTGTCGAAGAGCGGCTGCCAGGCTGAGCGAAGCGCCAGGTTCGAGCCGTGCGAGCCGCCGCACGAGTAGAGCGATTGGTGATGAAATACAAATAGCCACGGCGTCTTTTTGCGATCCACGCCCTTCAACTGGGCCTCGAGCCACGCGAGTTGCGGGCCACCGGTAGCGCCGGACGTGGGCGTGTCGTTCAGCGCGATGAAGTGCGCGTTCCCGTAATCGAAAGCATAGTACTCCTCGCCTTGCGCTTTCTCATTCGGCGCGACTTCTTGCGGCATGATGAACTGCGCCGGGTAATTGATGGCGAGGCCTTCATGGTTCCCATTCACCGGCATGAACGGCGTCGTCGCCAGCAGCGACTGCACCTTGAAGGTGCCCGTCGTGGCTTCGAACCAGCTGTTCCATTGCGTTTGTTGCGAGCCCGTCGCGACCGCGTCGCCGGTGAAGATCTGCAGGTCGGGCGCTTGTGCGGCGATCGCTTCTTCGAGCTTGGCGAAGGTCGTCGGATCGTTGCGACTGTCGCCCAGGACAGCGATGCGGATCGCGGAACTCGAGCCGATGGGCGGCGCGGTGGTGAGCGCGTACACCTCGCTCCACACGCCCGCGCCTCCGACTTTGTAAAAATATTCGGTCGCGGCCTTGAGTCCACACACGTGGGCTTCGTGGGCGCGGGTCTTGTTGGCACCGTCGCTCGTCGAGCCGTAGAGAAAGTGGTGCCCCGTGACGAGCTGCACCGTCGCGCTCGCGGTGTCGGCGGCGGTGACCGCGACCTTGGTCGTTCCGACGAGGAGCTGCGTCGCGGTGGTGTCGTTCGGCGTGCGCCAATTGACGGCGAACGTCGACTCGCTCGCACCGGCCAAGCCCACGTGCACGTGATCGGGCTTGCCCGTGCCCTTGCCGTCATCGAAGCCGGATTCCGCGACGGCGGGGATCGCGACCTGGTAGCCGCAGCAGTTCGGCTCGTACGGGAAAACGCTTGGCTTTGCGCCAGCACAGCCGCCAGCGCCGCCGCTGCCCGAGGCGGTACTCGACCCACTATTCGACGCACTATTCGACCCACTATTTGTCGTGGTGCTCGTCTTTGTGGTGGTCCCGCCCGCTCCCGTCCCGCTGGTCGTGGTCGGGATTGCGCCGGTGTCTCCGGAGCTGCAGGCGAGCGCCAGTGCGGACGTGAGCCCACCCAGCGCTGCACGTTTCGAAAACCGAGTGAGGAGCCTCATGTGTGGGGCACAAGGTAGCACGGGCCTCGGCACCCAAGGCCGGATCCCACCGGATGGCACACGCCTAAGCCAGCGTGTGCGTGCCTCTTCTTTCGCGTAGCTACTTTTGCCTACATGTGGCACAATCACGCCCGCCTGACGCTCTTCGTCGAGAAAAATCTTTTCCAGGACAGACGCACCATGATCATCCGCAACGCCTCGTTTTTCGCACTCGCAGTGGCTTCGACGCTCTCCCTCGGCTGCGTCGTGGGCGATGAGCTTTCGGCTGAGGACGACTTGACGAGCGTGACGGCGCGTAGCCGCTCGCTCGCTTTCGACGGGTACGTTTACGTCTCGCCCAACGCCAGCGACAGCGAGATTCTGAGTGCGGTGCGTTCGCAGACGCAGACCGCGTTTGGGGCACTCCGGACGGCCGAGATCAGCGTGAACAACCGCGAGTTGAAGGCTGTGGACGTCAAGACGTTCACGAAGACCAAAGTCACCGTCATCGACACCGCGAAACCAAGCTTGCCCGGCACGCCGATGTTGAAGGTCCGTTATCGTTACACCGACGACGCGGTCGTCCCTAAATCGATGGCGAAACGCTCCGCTATCGGCCTCGCGGTGCTGTCACCCGATTACGGAAAACAGACGCAGCGCATCCTCAAAGAGTGCACCGCGAATGACTCCCATGCGCAGGAGTTTTCTTCGTCGCTCTGGTACGTGTTCGACCCCTCGCTGTCGGCGTGCCGCACCGCGATGGCCGCCGAGCAAAAGCTCATCGATGCCGCGAGTGAGAAACTGAACGACCCGACCACCCAGATCTCGAAGGAAGAGCTGAAGCGCCTCTACCTCGCAACGACGGTGAAGCTCGGTGCGGACAAGACAAACAAAGGTCTCAGTTACCCGGAGTACGACCGCCTCTTTTCCGGCGGCGTTGCCAAAGACAAACTCGTCATCGGCCTCGTCAACGGTTACCTCGATCACGGCACCCGTGACGCGTCGGATTCGGGTTACTCGGAGTGGATGGACACCCTTCGTCAGGTGTCGAAGGTTCGCAACTTCAAGCTCGCGAGCATCGAGCCCGTCGAAGACCTCTCCACTTTTTCCGTCAACGGAAAAACCGTCAAGAGCGCATCGTTTCAGGATTTCATCGCATGGGAGGTGGACGGCACGCTCCCCGCGGGGCTCGCGTATTCCGACCGTGACGCGCTGAAAAAGGCCGTCGGTGCGAAGCTCGTTCAGCACTGGGTGACCCTCGAGGCCCCGGTGACCGTCAAGATCGGTCCCGCTGCCGAAAAGCCCTTCACGATTCAGATCCTCACCTACTTCGGGTCGGAATCCAGCTCCGGGCCACACAAGCGCGCCATCAAGAACAGCGACGTGTTCGTTTACAACGGGCACTCGTACATCGGCTATGGCCCGCTCGATCCGTCGAACTTTTCCGCCGCCGATTTCCCGTCGAGCTACCAGTTGCTCTTCATCGACGGGTGCGTCTCGTACAATTATTACGAGAAGGACTACATCCCGCTGAAGGTGGGGGGTACCCAGAACCTCGACCTCATCACCAACGGTCTCGAGGCACCGTCATGGGACAGCGGAAACGCCGTCGGCGCCTTGCTCGCAAAGATGATCGACGGTTCGATGTCGAGCTACGCGACGCTCCTCAAAGCAGCCTCGTCAACAGACTCGCTCCGCGTCGTCGATGGTGAAGTCGATAACACGTTCAATCCGACGAAGACCTCGATTCTGGTGAAGTGACCGTCCGCCCCGACGGTCGAACGACCCGCCGGGCGGGTGGCCTGCGCCGGGAGTTGGCTTGGTTGGAGCGACCTCGCCCGTCCCGTGTTTTATCAAGGGTGTTTTTTGGGCGGATCCCACGCCGACTTTCGGTCGAGTGTCCGGGGTGGTTGGGGGGCTGTTTTCGCCCGTCCGTCCACCGGTCTGTTTCGCGGCGTTTCGCGCAGTTTCGCGGCGTTTCGCTCCGTTTCGCGGCGTTTCGCTCCGTTTCGCAGCCCGTGGCCACCGTGCCCAGGACGTGTTCGCGTGAGCCTCGCTCGTGGTTCGGCTCCCACTGCGAACGAGCACGCCCTCCGTGCGTTCTTGCTGCTCCACCGTTGACGAGACGCCCACCCGGCCGTAGTCGCAAGTCATGCGCACCTTCACCGTCATCGCGTTTCTCGCTGCGGGCGTGACGGGCTCTCTTCGGGGTATTGCCGACGAGCCGCACGCCGTGCCACCTCAAGCGGCCGTCGTGATTGCGCCTGCGCCCACGGTCGCCGGGATGACTCCTGCGGTAGCGGGCCGTGCTTCCGTGAGCCCCGGCGCCGCGAAGCCGCTGGCCCACGTTCCGTCGAGCGCGGTGCCCGTGAAAGCCCGCAAGTCGGGCACGGCGAAAGGCGCCGCTCATGGGAACCGAGCGCCGAAGAAGGACGAACCGCATGGCGGAATGAAGTGGCACACCGTGAAGAAGGGCCAGCGGCTCGGCTCCATCGCGAAGCGCTACCATGTGACACTCGAAGCGCTGTTGCACGCAAACGACATTCCGCGTCGCAACAAACTGAAGGCTGGCATGAAGCTCCTCGTGCCCGGCCCTGACGACGGTGATGGGGAGCTTGCGCGGCTGACTCGAGTCAAGGCGCTCGGGTTGCCAACAGGGACCAAGACGGACCCTAGTGAGGGCGACAAAAGCCGCGAAAGCATGAAGCAGGCTGGCTCCGAGAAGGGCCAGCTCCCGGGTAGCGACGCTCGGGCCTCGCGGCTACCGCCGACACAGAATGGGAGTTGGTTGGCGTTCGTGGAGCGTCCGAAAAAAAAGGGCCTCGTCACGTTGAAGGGCATGAAGGGCGAGTTCCATGGACGCCTTCTCGCGCCCTCGGGCAGGTTCGCTCCGAAGGCCCGCCGGGAGGCCGAGCACGTGCTCTCTGCCGACGGGGAGAACACCATGGACCCTGAGCTCTTGAAGCTCATCGTTCGGGTGAGCGACACGTTCGGCGGTCGCACGATTGACGTCGTCAGTGGATTTCGCACCGTGGGCACGGCCGAGCAATCACGTCATAAGCATGGAAAAGCGCTCGATTTTACGCTCGACGGCGTTCCACTTGAGGCACTCCGAGATTACTGCAAATCGCTGGATGGCGTCGGCGTCGGCTTCTACCCGAACAGCGGCTTCATCCATCTCGATGTTCGCGACCGCTGGGCTTTTTGGGTCGATGAGTCGGCCCGTGGCGAGCCACCTCGTTACGTCGAAGCCACCGCAAAGCCGGTCGTGAGCGCGGTGGCCCCCGCGGAGTCAAAGCCGGTCGTGAGCGCGGTGGCCCCCGCGGAGTCAAAGCCGGTCGTGAGCGCGGCGGCCCCCGCGGAGTCGGCGCCGGTCGTGAGCGCTTCACCCTGAGGGCTCACACGGTCGTCTGGGCGTTTGGCCGACGTCGAGATGTTCGCGAAGGCGCGTGGCAGCTCGACCCAAAAGCGTGAGCCGCCGCTAGGCGCTGCCCCAACCCCGACGGTGCCGCCCATCTGCTCGCACAGGTGCTTGACGATGGCGAGTCCGAGGCCGGTTCCGCCGGTTTCGCGCGAGCGGCCGCGGTCGACACGGTAGAAGCGTTCGAACACCCGGGAACGATGTTCGAGTTCGATGCCGGGCCCATCGTCCTCGACCTCAAGACGAATGCAGTGCCGATTCGTCAACGCGCGTACGACGACGTGGCCTGCCTTGGGCGTGTATTTCACGGCGTTATCGAGGAGGTTCAGGAGCACGTGTTCGAGTGCCGCACCGTCTGCGAGCGCGGCGGCTTCCTCGGTCGGTTCGATGGCGATGGCGATGTTCCGGCCTCGGGCATGCGCGCTCACTTCTGCGACCGCATCCGCCAGGGCTTCAGCGACCGGGATCGCCTCGAGATGAAGCGAGTAGTGCCCCGCCTCAATACGCGAAAGATCCAGTAAATCATCAATGATTCGCGAAAGTCGCTGGGCGTTTCGGAGGATC
>CANMZR010000252.1 GCA_947502375.1 Polyangiaceae bacterium | reverse complement strand
CAGCGCATGCACCACGTTGTACGTGAACGAATCGACGTGGTCGACGACCGTCACCTGGGGTCTTCGGGCACTCACGGCGTCCGCCCGTCTGGACTCGGGCCCCCCGGCGCGATTGACACCACCACCGCCCCCCCGCTAACGTCCTCGCGTCCAACTTGCATGTTGGGCACTTTTACTCGAAGTGGAGACCAATGTCTGACGCAGATCCCCCCGACGGCGGCGCGAGCGATGGCTTAAAGCCGAAGAAGACGAAAATTGACCTGAAATCGCGCCTCAGCAGCGTGCGAGCAACGGGGTCGATTCCAATGGTTCCGCGCGATTCGGCGGACCCGCTTTCGTTTCCGCCGCCCGCGGTGCACGGCAGCGTTCCGCCCCCGAGAATGCTGTCGCAGGCGGCCGCGGCCTACATGCCGACGCCTGCGCCTTCGATGTTTGCGGCTCCGGCCGCTCCCCCGCCTCCGCCGACGGCCCAGCAACAGATCATCAAGGTCGAGGAGGGCGAGATCATCGAAGAACGGCGCCGCGCCCAGAAATCGGCGCGCGTGTATATCGGACTCGCGGCAGTGGTTTCGCTCGTCCTCGGCGGGTTGCTAGGAATGCTCGTGAAGGGTGGCGAACAGGGCCGCACTGCCGTCAAGGGGGCGCAGTCTCTGGCAAAAGATATCGAAGACTCCGTCAAGGTGCTGGGCGAATTCAGCGATGCCCTGACGAAGGGCCAAGAGGGCTTCGGAAACGAGCAATTCCCCGACGAACTCGCGACGTTTATGCGCGCGAAAAAGGTTCCGTTCGACGCTTCGAAGTTCGAGGGTCGCGGGGTCGGCGCGTACCCTAAAGATCTCTTCACAAGTCTGATTAAGTTCACGAAAGGCGTGGAGGATTTTAATAAAAAGGTCGACCGTCTCTCGGGGCAGTTGAGCAACGTGAAGGTCAAGGACGGCATCTCGAAGTACTGGGCAAACAAAAAAGATCCGGTCGTCAACTTCTCGATCTTCCTCGACAAGCGCGGTGAAGACTATTTCGCTTTGCTCGTACCGAACAAGGAGCCCTTTGCGCAGAAGAAGCCGGCGCCGGCGGAGTACAGCGTCACGAAGCCACCAGCAGGTCAGGAAAAGGAGGGTAAGGAAACCAAGGGCAAGCGTCTGACGACCGCTCTGAAGCTCGAAGAAGCCCAGCTCATTCCAGTGGACGAGGCGTCGGTGGCGCGCTTCACGTCCCAGCAAATCGTGGCGTCCCTTGCCCTCGCGTTGGCGGAGAGCCGGGGCGTCGTCGAGAATCAACCTTCGGCGGACGGCTCCGGCGATAGCGAGCCCGGCCTCATCAAGCAGGGTGAAGTCATTAGCGAAGCGCTCAAGAAGATCGGGCGCTGAGAGCTGTGCTCTGAGAGCTGTGCTCTGAGAGCTGTGCTCTGAGAGCTGTGCTCTGAGAGCTTGGAGGATTCTTCGAGGCCTGGGCTCAGCCACTGGCATCGAGAGAGCCCGCGTCGCGTTCGCCCAACTGGCTTCCGCGGGGCTCGGGCGTATCTTCGACGGGGATGATTTCGACCTTCGTCACGTGTTTCTCATCCGCGTCGCGCACGATGAGCTCGAACCCGTGCACGCGGACTGTCGTGCCGATCGTCGGGACGTTCCCGAGCATATTTGTGATCATACCGCCGAGCGAATCGTACGCGTCCTCGGGGTCGAGGTTCCGTCCAAGCGGTGTCGTCAGTTCTCCTATCAACACGGCCGCGTCGACGAGCAGTCGCCCTTCGGACAACGCGACGATGCCACCGCGCTCGGCGTCGTGCTCATCGCGAATGTCGCCGACGATTTCTTCGAGCACGTCCTCGAGCGTGACCACACCGCTCGTGCCGCCGAACTCGTCGACGACAACCGCCAGGTGTTGCCGGCTCTGACGCATGTCTCGCAGCAACTCCGAAAGCGGCCGCGATTCCGGGACGATCTTGACCGGCTCCCGCACGATTTCGCGGACGCTCAAGGTGCGGCGAGCGGCTGGTCCGCTCGGGGTCGGCGTTCCATCGGCCGTCGAATCCGGCTGCAACACTCGAAACAAGTCTTTCGCGTAGAGAAGTCCGAAGACATCGTCCACGTTCTTTCGGTAAACGGGATAACGCGAGTGCCCGCTCTTCAGCACGATGTCCGCAATTTCTTGCAGCGGCGTATCGATTGCAATCGCCACGACTTGGCGACGCGGAATCATCGCATCGCGGGCGGTGAGATCGGGAAAGTCGAGGACCTTGCGGATCATCTCCGCGTTGCCGTGGTCGAGCATGCCGGATGCGGCGCCCTGATCGACCATGATCTCGACTTCGGTTTCGGTGATGCGCAGGTCCGGACGGCGCTTCGGGGACGGACCCACGAACTCCGCCAGGGCGGCAGTCACGAAGGCCAGCGGCGCCAACGCGACCTCGAAGGGGTAAAGATATTTGGCACAGCGCGGCACGACCCAATCGGCCACCCGCCGTCCGGCAGCGGCTGCCGCCTCGACGATTGCCGTCAACGCGAAGAGGCTCAACGCGGCCCAACAAAGCTTCGTCTCTCGCGGTGGGTCGAGCTGATTCAGCGTCATCATGAGACTGCCGACCACGGTACTCAAGGAAAGCACCCGCCCCGCGAGATAGCGGGCCTGTACCTGCCGGCGGTTGTCCGCGATTCGCTGCAAAGAACCTTGAAAACGCTCACCAGCCTCGATGACACCGGCGGCCAGCCGCGCATCGGAAAGCGACGTGAGACCGGTGTCGGCGCAAGTGAAAAGCGCCGAGGTCAACGTGGCTAGGCCGGCGATGATTAGCGGTGTAGTTACGGAGGAAAAGTCTGCGCTCAACGGGTTCTCGTGGGCTCAGAAAGCCCAACTAGGAAGCGGCAACCGTAGTCTGCACGAGGGCTTCGTGCAATCCGCGGGGCTTTGGCGCTAGAAAAAGCCCCGGAGCACCTTGTAGGTTCCCTCGTCCTCTTGACCCACGGCGATAAGCGCGCCCGTCGCATCGAGCCACGCGGCGGCGGCGGAGCCACTCGGTAACTCGGTGAAGTCAGCCGCTTCGAGACGCTTGCCCTGCCGGGCGCGGACGACGCCTTCGTCGGTCAGTCGGCCGAGTGGGAGCGCGACGGCGGCTGCGTCCGGTACCAACAGCAGGCGAGACGTCAGCTGCGTGGCATCTCGCTCGAGTTCCGAGAGGGTGAGGGCATGGGCGAGGGTGAAGCCGCCGCTTGCCTGCCGACGCAACGCCGACAAGTGCGCGGGGCAGCCGAGCCGCTCTCCAAGGTCGCGCGCGAGCGAACGAACATAGTATCCCTTCGATACGTCGAGTGTGAGATCCACCGTGCCTTCCGAGGTGCTCACGCTGGTCAGGAGGGACGTGACGCGGACCGGTCGAGGCTTCAGCTCGGGTGCTTCGCCGCGGCGCGCGAGTGCGTGTGCGCTTTCACCGTCGATCTTGATTGCCGAATAAACCGGCGGAAGTTGCTGAGTGCGCGCTCTTTCGAGTTCCAGGGCCCGCTCGATGGGCTCGCCACGCGCGTCGGCCCACCACTCAGGCAGTGGCGCCTCTTCGAGGACCTGACCTTCGGCGTCGAGCGTGTCCGTTGCGCATCCGAGTTGCACGCGGGCCTCGTAGCGTTTGTTTTCCGCCGTCAGATAGGGCCCAAGCTTCGTCGCCTCGCCGAGCATCACCACGAGCACGCCGGTGGCCATCGGATCGAGCGTGCCGGCGTGGCCCACGCGCGCCGTGTGCGCGAGCCGTCGGACGCGTTGCACCACGTCGTGACTCGTCATCCCTTTGGGTTTATCAACGATGAGGACCCCGTGAATCAGGCTATCGCGTCGGCTCATGGTGCTCCCTCTCTTGGCGCGGCGGAGTCTTGGGCTCCGAGGACACACTTCACGCGTGCGTAGGTGACGGCGTCGTCGTCCTTTACCCAGACATCGATGCGCTCCTCAACGGCTGAAAAAACGACCTCGTCTGCTTCCGCCACAATGGCGACCGGCCCTACCACGTGACCGTCGCGGACGGCCACCGCATGGAGCAACAGTTGCTCGCCGCCCGTGGGTCGCGGGGCGAGCCACCAGACGACCGCGCCGCCCCGGAGTGCATGGACGGTCGCACGCGTCGCCGGCGTTGGCGCCCGAAGTTCGACCACCGGGTTTTTAGAGCTTGCGAGCCGAATGCCGCCGCTCAGGCCACCCTCCGCGAGCGGTCGACTCTTGGCCACGAGCCACGCGCTGCCGTCGGAGCCGAGGGCGCTTGCAAGGAGGTTGCCATCCATGACGACGCTCGCAAGGACGTGCAAGCCTGCCCGCCCAATGCGTTGCCACTCCACGAACCTATCGACGTCGAGCGCCACGACGGCCCCATCGTCGTCGACGCGGTCAAGCGATACGAGACGCCGACCGAGGATGCCTTTCGATATTTCCACGCGTCGCCACGCCTCCGGTGGATCGCCGAAAGCACCAAAAAAGGCGGTATATCCACCGTTTCCGCCGTGTTCCTCCGACGAGTGGACGACCACGGCACAATGGTCTTCCTGGCAGCGTGACATGGTCACCGACAGTCCTTGGCCTTCGGTCAATGTCTCGGCCCGCGCGGTTGCTCCTCGCTGAAGGTAAATCGAGGACCCCGTCTGATGACTGCCGACCAGCATCCACGGCGTCCCCATGGCACTCCACCGAACGTCGCGCCTCGACAGCGACCATGGGACGCTGTCGGCTTGTCCAAGGGTCATGCGCAGACGTCCGAGGTGTTGGCTCGTTTCCTCCCCGCTCCGCACGAACAGCTCACCTAAAAGGTCGGGCGCCGCGACGAGCTCGCTCCGTCCAGCTACGACGCTTCGCCAGGCCGGGGCTTCGAGTTGGCAGGGCGGCGGCAACACGAGGGGCGAGCGCCCGGACATCGGTGTGAGGACCCACCCCTCGCTACTCAAAGAGCTTGCCGAGGCTTGGGGATCCAGCCGTGCGCCGTCGGTTCGCTCTCTGGCACAATGCATGAGAAAACACAGCGTCAAAAAGCCGAGTCGAGTCACAGCTCGACTCGAAGGACGGGGTAAGCATCGATGCCCGCGACCCGCGCGAAGCCCGCCGCCTCGAAGGTCGACAAGGGTCCGTTCCACAGCGTTTCGTCGCGTATCGGTGGCTCGAGGCGCCGGGGAAGGACCTCCAGTGACCGGGCTCCGTACCCGCGTGCAACGGCACTTGCTCCTTCGACGAGGGCTCGCGCCACACCCTCTTTTCGGTGCCGCGGGTGAACGAGCAAACAGCCGACGACGAACACCCCTTCGCGAGCGTCGCGGAACCACGGCTCCGCACGGTAAAGGCGTCGCGCGAACATTTTCGGAACCGCGCTCGCTGGGGCAAGCTTGAGCCAGCCGACGAGTTGCTCACCTTTCAGCGCCACGACGCCCATGGCCCGCGCGCTTATGACCTCGGCCTCGAGCTCGCTGCGGTTCGCTGCCGGGTCGGTGGCGCAGCGCAGTTGCCAGTCGTTGTCGTCGCCCTCGAAACTCCAAAACCTGCAGAAACACGGGACATTCGCAGCGTTGAAAAGCCGCGTGAGTCCCTCGCTATGTTCGGGCAGCACCTTCGAACACGTGATGCTCATGGTGTCGGAGGGCGACCGGCCGCAGCTGGCGCGGCGCGCTCGACGGCACGCGCGAGCGCGAAGAGCCGTGCTTCTTCGAAGTGAGGGGCTAGCAATTGCAGGCCGACGGGAAGACCGCTTGCCTCCCCGAGGCCGCATGGAACACTGAGCGCGGGGATGCCGGCAAGACTCGCCGGGAGGGTGTAGATGTCGGCGAGGTACATCGAGACCGGCTCAGCGAGCTTGGAGCCGAGTGGAAACGCAACCGTCGGGGTGACGGGCGTCGCTATCGCATCGACGGTCTCGAAGGCCGTCTGAAAATCTCGCGCGATTGCGCTGCGAATTCGCTGTGCTCGAAGATAGATGGCGTCGTAATAGCCAGCCGAGAGCACGTACGTTCCAAGGATGATGCGCCGCTTCACCTCGGGCCCAAAACCGCCTCCGCGCGTAGCGGCGATGACCCCGGTGAGGTCGCGCTTGCCGCTCGCCCGTGCGCCAAAGCGAATGCCGTCGAAACGTCCAAGATTGGACGAGCACTCGGCGCAGGCCACGACGTAATAGGTCGCGACGGCGTGTCTCGTGTTGGGTAACTCGATGGCGTGAACCGTGGCGCCCTCGGCTTCGAGTGCACGGATGGCCTCGCGCACGCGGGCTTCCACTTCGGGCTCGAGGCCAGCCGCAAAGTATTCCGCGGGTACGCCGATCCTTAGCCCGCGCACACTGGACTCGCAGGCTTCGAGATAGTCTGGAACGGCCTGGGTGCTCGACGTCGCGTCAAGCGGGTCCGGTCCCGCGATGGCTTGCAGCAAGGCGGCCGCACCCCGAACGTCCCGCGCAAAGGTGCCGACCTGGTCGAGGCTCGATGCGAACGCGACGAGGCCATTTCGAGAAACACGACCGTACGTCGGCTTTACGCCGACGATCCCCGTGAAGCTGGCGGGTTGCCGCACCGAACCGCCGGTGTCGGTTCCGAGCGAGCCCGGGGTCATCGCGGCGGCCACCGCAACCGCACTGCCGCCGGACGAACCGCCTGGGGTACGCGTTCGATCCCACGGATTTTTCGCTGGAAAAAAGGCGCTATTTTCGTTGGATGAGCCCATCGCGAACTCATCGCAGTTCGCCTTTCCGACGAGAACCGCGTCAGCCGCACGAAGGCGCGAGACGGCTGTGGCATCGTATGGCGGTTGCCAGGTTCGGCCGTCACGCACCAGGATCTTGGACGCGGCGGAGGTCGGCTGGTCCATGGTGCAGAGAACGTCCTTCACCGCGATGGGCACCCCTGCGAGGGGACCCAAGGTCTCGCCGCGGGAGCGTCGCTCGTCCACGCGGCGTGCAGCCAAGCGCGCCTGGGCGGCCGCGACCGACAGGAAAGCACCGTGGTTTTCATCGAGCGCGGCTATCCGGTCGAGCGACGCGTTGCAAAGCTCGAGCGCGCTCACGTCACCACGAGCAACCCGCGCTGCAATCTCTGGAATCGATTGCCAAAGGAGTTCCATCATCCCTCGTCGACGAAGGTGGGGACGGCAAAAGCACCATCGAGTGCGTGCGGCGCTTCGGCGAGCACGGCCGCTCGAGCGAGCGAAGCCGCCGGTACATCCAGGCGCAGCGGCAGCGAAGCCGCCGGTACATCCAGGCGCAGCGGCAGCGAAGCCGCCGTGTCTGGCTCTTGGGGGATGTCG
>CANMZR010000251.1 GCA_947502375.1 Polyangiaceae bacterium | reverse complement strand
TGCGGCTTGTCAGCAACCCGGCCTTTTCTCGGGATGCGCTATCGGTCCGCGATGCCCTCACCCTTCTGCTGAAGAACCTGGAGCATCCGAACCACGTATTCTGGAGCGCCGACCGGGACGCGGCCAGTCTGACGCTCATGGCCCCATCCCTTCGGGGTCATCAGCAGGTGACCGACGCGTACTTGCTGGCCCTCTCTCATCACCACGGCGGGCTGGTGGCCACCTTCGATCGGGGCCTCGGCGACCTCGCGGCTCAGCTCGGAGTGACGATCGACGTTGTCGAGACCTGAGGTCGCGGCTTCGTGGACAGCCTATCTCTTTGCAGGCTCGCCCCCCGCAGTCACTCTTCTTCACCTGACGAGGCACCAGAGGAAGCGACGATGACGGGGCCGGTCCGCCTCGTCACGCGGGCAGCGGGAAGAACAGGCCAGCGACGTCCAGCTCGACGGCGTCGAACGGCGCGATGCGCGGCGTGTCGCCGTCGGTCCACGCACCGAGCCTGACCCAGCGTCCTTCGCTCGCCTCGAACGCCTCGATCGTGCGGTCGGCAGGATCCACAATCCAGTAATACGGCACGCCGCTGCGAAGATAGAGATCGGCTTTGCGGACGCGGTCGCGGCCGCGATCGTCCGGCGAGACGACTTCGCAGAGCCAATCGGGCGCGAGGGTGAAATACGCCGCGCAGGAGATCGAGCACGTCCAGGCCACGTCCCAGGGCGGAGGTGGCGTTCGCGACGAGCCTCAAGCACAAGTCGAGCGAGAGTGGCGCACAGCACGGCAATGTCCACGTCGGACCACGGCATCAGCTCACCGCGGGCCGAAGGCGCGCCTCAGCCGCGTGGCAGCACGCCGTGCGTCATCACACGGCGACACCACCGCAGCCGCTCTCCCGCGGTGGGGTACCGGCGCGTGAACCAGGCGATGTTCTCGAGGATAGCCTCGCGCTCTTCGTCGCTCATCGGTGCGTCGACGTAAGCGTTGAACTCGGCAGCCGTCAGTTGTCGCTCCGCGATCGCGCGCAGCCTTGTGCGCTCTTCGTGCGAAGCCGGAGAGATCACCCTAGGTGCCACGGGTAGAACGTAGCACTTCGAGCATCCGAATGTCCTCGGCGTCCTTGGGCCGCGCCGCGAAGCGCTTGGTCGCAATCAGGTCGTCGAGGCTCGGTATCGCGATGTCGACGCCCGCCGTAACGTGAACGATCTCGCGATGGTCCCATAGGTCCTGGAACGAGACGCGGACTCCGTCGATCGTTGGAACCTCGCGCGCTACCAGGACGTCGATCTTGGTCGAGTTCTCGAGCACGTAACGACCGCGAGCCCGGGCCTCTTCGGGCGTCCGGTTCGGGAAGAACTCGAGCGGCTCTAGCGCATCGTTGAACTTCTGGATGTCGTCGATGTGGATCCAGTAGTCGTAATCGTTGGTGAGAACAGGAAGCCCGAGCGCGATCAGCGCTTGGCGACCGATCAAGACACCGCGAACGCCCGCCCGAGCGACGGCCTTGTAGAGCTCTTCTTCATCGTGCATGACCGCGCCTGCGTCGGCGAAGGTTAACACGCCCTTCGTGGCGCAGCGGCGCGAGCGTCAGCCGACCTCGAGAGCCGTCACCCAGTGGCCGGAGGAGCGCGAGGCTTGGAGGCTACCCATGGCCTTCACCACCCGGCGGCGCAACATGCACTGGACGGTGGAAGAATACCTGCGCCTCGAGGAGACGAGCTCAACGCGCCACGAGTATGTCGCGGGGGAGATCGATGCAATGGCCGGGGCCCGACCGGCGCACAACAAGGTCGCCGCGAACACGCTCGCGGCCCTTGCGCAGCTCGTTCGACCTGGAAAACGCTGCCAAGCGTTCAACAGCGACCAGCGCATCCATGTGGCGAGCACGGGGCTCTACACCTACGCGGATGGCGGCCTCGCGTGACTCGCCGTCTGAGCAAAAAGCCGAAGAAACGCTGCGAAAGCTTCGGCACGCATCCCTCGGCCCCGCGCTTCACGCTCTCGATCTTGTCGATTATCCAGCTCCCGATCGTCGGCACGAATGGCGCGGACGCCGGAATGCTCAAAAGAGTTCCGTCGCCCCCGCCCCGGATCATTTCAGAAGAAGAAGAACGCGGCCACCGACATCGTCTTCCAACCGCCCGCCAACGACGCCCCGGTGGCACCCGTCGTCGGTCGGCGAACGAGCCCCGGCGAAGGACTCCTGTCGCCATGCACCGGCCCCAGCGACTGGGCCTCCCTCATCTGCAGGCTGTGCCTCCACGAAGTTCTCGCCTGTGCCTGCGGTGCAAAAGGTCGAATCGTCGCCAACATCAACGAACCCAACACAATCAACACCATCCTCAAACACCTCGGCCGGCCAGTCGCCGCCCCTCCCATCGCCTTCGCCCGCGACCCCAGCTACGACCCAGCCTGAGCCTGTGACCCACCTGTGCGCGCTCTCGACGCCCGAGGCCGACGTGTGCCCAAACGCCCGCAGTTCACGTCGCGGCCACGGCTCGTTTCCGGGCACTGCGAGTGTGCTCTCGATGAAGGGACCGTTTTCGAGAACGCGCAACGTCGGGCCTGATCCTCAGAGGCGTCGCGCAGGGTGTGGGTTTAGGTTCCCAGAGCGAGCAAGGTGGCTACCCCAACCTCTTTGGCCGACTTCGGGCGCTTCGGGTTGTGTTGGATGTTGGCGAGAAAAGCTCCCTCACTCAACAGGCGAAGCTCGTCGAGGACGAGGACATCTTGGGCGGAGAGCCCGTGTTCGCCAAGAGCCGCCTCGCGGTCCGCCAGATCGGCGGCATGCTGGTCAAGGGCGCATCGCCCGCGGACGTGCGCGAGGACTACCCGTGCCTCAAGGACGAAGACATCGCGTTTGCGAAGTTGTACACCCTCGCTTACCCTCGTGTCGGTCGTCCCCGTGACGCTTCTGCTCGATGAAAACATCTCGCCCAAGGTGGCCGAGAAGCTCGCGCGCGAAGACAGGATAGACGCCTGCCACGTTCGGGATCGAGGACTCCTTGCGGCGACGGACCGCGAGGTGCTCGACCGCGCCTTCGATGAAGACCGCGTACTCGTGACCGCGAACGTAAACGACTTTCTCAAGCTCGCTCACGCCCGCGACGTTCACCCCGGCATCATCATGCTCGAAGACGGCGCCGCCACGCGCGACCAGCAAATTCGCTACGTCCGCGCCGCCATCGCGCCACTCGCCGGGGTCGGTGACCTCACGAACAAGGTGCTTTGGGTCGCCCCGGACGAGAACACAAGAGTCGAGGACATCCCGCCCCTGTGACGGGTTGATCGACCGCCGACGCGTTCTCGGGAGCCGTCGT
The DNA here is from genome assembly GCA_947502375.1 of Polyangiaceae bacterium. Lineage (GTDB taxonomy): Bacteria > Myxococcota_A > Polyangia > Polyangiales > Polyangiaceae > SYFR01. Next base: position 3,949 of record CANMZR010000251.1, on the reverse strand, counting down.
GATGAAGCGAGCTATTCGTAAGCGACGTAGAGCCCGTACTCGAACCGGCAGGTCGCGCACAACGTGGCATTGGCTCTGACTCGCAAGAGGTAGTTGCCTGGAGTCAGGATGCTCGACTTGATAACAGGGCAAGGTAAGTACGGGTCGCTCGAATCGAGGACATTCATCCCGTCGGCGCTGAAAAGTGTCAGGTCTGCATTCACCGCGCCCAACGTTGCACTGCTCCAATTCGCCTCTTCACAGCTTCCGCCGAAGACCGGGTACGCCGTCGCTATGAGCTTCGACTCTCCTTGGGGCACCGTGAGCGTGAAGTAGTCGACGTCCCCGCTTGGGTCGACCGTCGCGAGCGTGTCGGACGAGTAGGTGCTCGCCGTCGCGGCGGTATCATTGGGCTCCTGCTCCGCGACGATAAGCTCGTTCGTGCAGGTCGAGCTGCAGCCGTCCGCATCGAGGATGTTGCCGTCGTCGCAGAGCTCACCAAAAGCCGGTGCCCACACTCCGTCACCGCAGGCCGCGTGCTGGGTTATTTTCAGCTGATAGCCACCTGAGCCAACCCCGGACACGACGAAGTACACCGTCACATCCTTCGGCAATTGCACGGCGAACCCCGAGAACGAATCGGCCGCTCCCTTGTCGTCGGAGCAGCCGAGTGCGGTCGCGGGATCTAGGCAATCTGCGTAAGCCCGAAGGACCGTGTCGGTAAGGCCGACGGAAGCGACAGTCTCGATGGTGTAAGCGCCGGTCGCGGGTGCCGTGAACCGGTGGAGCCGCTCAGGGCCGAGGACCTTACTCGTGCAGGTGGAGGTGCCAAAGCCCTTGAGGGACGAGCCGGCCGTGGTGGAGCTGTAGGTCGTCACGCCAGCCGCCTGAATGACCACCGTCGGATCGTTCAAGTTGGTTGCGGCTGCGCAAGTGCCGCCCGGCGGGAACGTGCAGCTCGCGGTACACAGAGCCACCGCGGTGTTGTCGCAAAGCTCGCCGGCCTCGACCTCAGCGTTGCCGCAAACCGGGACGCGGCGTTTGCAGTCCGACTCGCAGCCGTCGTCGGCCGTGACGTTCTTGTCGTCGCACTGCTCGGGTGCCTCGACAAGGCCGTTGCCACAACCGGCGCTGGGAGATGCGCCGCCCTCGGCGCCGCCTCCTGCCTGAGCGTTTCCGCCCTCGGCGTTTCCGCCACCGCCCTGAGCAGCGCCGCCCTCACCGCCCGCGCCCCCCGCGCCGCCCTGCGCCGTCGTGGAGGACCCCGGGCCGGGCTGCTCGTCGCCGCTGCACCCCGCGGACCCCAACGCGGCCACGAGCGCCGCGATCGATCCGAGACTTCGAAGACTATTGGCCATTACTATAACGGGCAATGGGCCCCACATATTTGTGCTGCTAAGTCGCCATAGCACGCCAAACAACATGCTTCGCAATTGGCGTGGTGCACTTGCATTTGGCAGTCATCCGCTTGGTGGTCGGCGATTCCGTTCACCTCGAAGGATTCACACGATCCTGGTATAATCGTTGGTGGGTCGCCCGTAATCGCATGGCACACGTTCGAACCACTGTGATTCGAAAGAGAACTGCACCAGTCCGGCAAGTCGTCCTTGTTGAGCACTTCGATCCAAACGCCACCTTTGTGCCCAAGCGCGTGATCGAGCAGCCCGCTCTCGGGCTGCCCCGCGCCCAGCTCTGGGGCGTATTCGACCGCGCAGCCAACCACGAATACCAACCCGATTGCCACCGTCGCCAGCGTTGATGACACCTTCATGCGGGAAAGCACATCACGCCGCTCGGCTCCGAGTCAACGATTAAAGTTCGCGTCTTTCGCTAAGCTCTGTGTGCCCAGTTAGCGGGGGAGGTTACGGCGCTGTCGCTGGCGCGGTTCTCGGTCGAACGCGCACGTCGTCTTCGGCACGCTCGTCGTCCTCGGCGCGCTCGTCGTCCTCTGCTTCTTCCGCTGCCGCTGCGCGCCTCTGGCGGGCCTTGTCCATCGGCTTTGGCGCCGTGCTTCCCACCCGTCCAGTGCCCCCGGTGAGTTCACCGAGTTCGAGGCGCCGCCATAGGGGCATACGATCGGTGCCGCGAGCGCACGCCCCGGCGCGGTGCTCGGTAGCGGAAAAATCGCCGTTCCTATCACAGCACCAATGAATCCCATGAGTAATCCCACGAGTACAGCAATGCTCATGGCCACATACCAACCACTGCCCGAAGCGCGCCGCTCGAACTGCAGGCGTGCGCGGGCCGATCCTCCGGGCATGCTCAGCGCATCGGCGATGGCAACGGCGCGATCGAGCACGTCGAGGTCACGCGTCCCTGGAAGCGTGATGCTCAGGGTGCCCGACTCAAGCTTGAGCTCGTCGATCTCGCCGAGCACGTACAACGCGTGTCGCGTTCGCCCGTCGCACCACGATTGAAACGCGTTCGGATCACGTGAAAACACTCGGTACGAGCCGCGGAACCAGTCTTCGGTCGGCACCTCGACGAGACCGGCGGGAACGGCCGCGAGGACGAAGAGCTTTTCGGGGCACAGCCAACTGTCGGGCGCGCCGGTGATGCCAACGAGACGCAAGCCGGTGTGGGTGCTGGCTCCCCGGTGATCCGTGGTGACGTCATTTTCGATCCGAAGCTGGCGCCCGGCGAGCGGTACGGTGATCGACAATCCGCTGCCTGGCGCGAGCTGCCAACCGCGTGCGGCGACGTCCGCGACGAGCTTCTCGCGCATCTGGCGTGCACCAAGACGTGCGAGACCGATGAGGATCGCGAGCACGATCGGCGGGGCGAGAAAAACGATGTACTCGAGCACGGCACCAAGCCTACACCGCTCGCCAACACGCGAGCATGCTTCTCATGTGGTCTCGGTTTTTTTTCAGCAAGTTGGTTGGAAAGGTATCGATGCAAAGGTGCTTGCTGGGCTCTTTTGTTGGTGTGAGTTGCCGTGTTTGCCGTAAGTACAGGAACTTGGGAAGCCCTCGAGAGCCGCGCTGCCCTTGGCAAGCAAGACTCAACTGCCATGCGCTCACTCCAGGGCATCACGCGGTTCTTATGGACACTCCGGATGCATGAAAGATCCCGCGCCGGGGTGTCCGCTAAACGGGGGGAAGCTCAAGTCCCAACAAAGTGAGTCATGGAGGGCGGGAAGAAACGCAGGTGTTTTGGACGATAGTGAAGCCAGCGGAGCTCTCCAAATTGTGACTCGAGTTCTCGACCGAGATCAGTCTCAAGCCAGTCGATAAGTCGCCCGTCCTCATCAATGGACTCGTCGCATGGCGACCGGAAGTCCACTCCCGAAACGTGAAGCCACTGCAGACGCGGCAAGATCCGTTGCGTTTCTTTTGCGATCGCCCGGAGACCGTCGAGGCCTATGCCATTCCAGCGCAAGTCTAGCCACGTGAGGCGCGTGAAGGGTATTGTGCCTAAAAGTCGCTTGATTCCATCGTCACCGAGATGGTTGTGCGTCAGATCGAGCGCAACCACCGATGCGAGGACGCCGCTCGAAGTAAGCTCAGAGATGTGTTGTCCCGCCGAGGTCAGTCGCAGTCGCAACAGGGGCGCAAGCGCCCGAAGTTCGTAGAACTGCGCAAGGAACAGCTCTGTATCGATCTCAATGCCGTCGACAAACCCGCGTCCGTACATGACTCGGGTTGCCCCACGCGCTCGGAGTTCATCCGCGATTGGGTCGGGCTCGAGCCTGCCAAATAGCTCGTTCTCGCGCACTCCGAGCGCATGAAATCTTCCGGGTTCGAACGAGCGCTCAGCCTGCGTTCGCTCAAGCTGTACGCGAACGAACTCGGCACGTACTGGCTGTCCTGACGCGTCTAACTGTTTGGCTGCTTCAAAACGCGGTCCGTCCTCTTCTGGTGAGTGAAATATGGCTTCCATCCAGGGGTCGTGGAACGACGCGCTCTTCCATGGAGGTTTCATTGCTCAAAGTCTCCTCGCTCGGAACTGAGACAGCAAATCTTCGTGA
>CANMZR010000250.1 GCA_947502375.1 Polyangiaceae bacterium | reverse complement strand
GTCGACGGCCTTCGTCTGCAACTCGTCAGCGAGTCCCGTGTTGTAGCTAAGGCCGCCTGAAGCCCACAACCCGGCACCGAACCAGTCCGTGAAGTGGTAGTTCAACCGAGCGCCGAACAGGATGTTCCGCCGAAACTCGTCGAGCAGCGTGAATGTTGCCATCGGTGCGACGTCGAAACGCGCGTCACGATGCAACCGTCCACGCCGAACGGCTTTGGCACCCGCGAGTGGTCCGCTGATTTGGATCTCTTGTGCGCTCGCGTCGGGTGATGAACTCATCACGGCGCTCCCGGCTAAGAGACCGACGAGCGCTGCGATAGAATGAATCTTGGTCTTCATGGTCGCGGTCCTCACTTGGCCTGCTGGTAGGACCAGGAGAAGGGCAAGAATACCGAAATGCCCAGTTGTGCTTGCACGTTGTTGGTGAAGCTCGAATCGGGCGCGAGCCAGGTTGAGGCATCTTGAGCCAACGGTTTCCCGAGGCTGTTGAGACCCGACGCAATCGACGGATTCTCAAGGTCTTCCCAGAAAATATAGTCGCGCACTTCAAGCATTGCGGCGAGGTAGCGCGTGAAGAAAATGCGGATCCCCAACGCTCCGCCGAAGGTTGGCTTCACGCTGTAGGCAAAGGTTCGGTTGTCGGGATCGACGACCGCGGTCGGGCGGGTGCTTATCGCTCCGGCCCCGAGCACCACGTAAAAATCGTAATGGAAAATGAAGTTTCCGAGTGCGGCGAATTTTCCGTACGCCGGGACTGCCGTCACGTTGGCGTTGGCATTCCACTGGTATTCGGTGATCGGTTGCCCGATGCGGGCCGCCCGGCTCGTTTGGAAGTTGAAGTCGGACTGCGAGTTCAGCCCAGCATAAACATTGCCGTTCACGCCTGCCGCAAGCCAGTGCTTCAAGTAATAGTTGAGCGCGAGGCCGGGCGCCGGGTGGGCGACGAACTGATCGTTCATCGTCACGCTGAAGTACGGGTTGATCTCAAAACGGTTCGTTCGAAGCGTCCAGATTTGCTGAACCGCGTACATGTCCGAGTCGATGTTGCGCTCCGCCGACGCTTTCATGTCGACCTTGACGCAGTTTTCTGGATCGATCTTGCAAAGTTCGTCGAGGCTTCCCGCTTCGCCGCCTTCTGGCGCAGCATCGCCGCCCGTGGCCGTGTCACCTGCTTCCGGTTCCACCTTTTCGGCGGATTCAGCCTCATCCGCGCCAGCCGCCGGGCTAGCAGCCCCAGCAGCCTTGGGGGGCGCCGGCGTCTTTTTCGCCTGCGCGAACGACTCCACGGGTGCCAACATCAACGCTAGAGCTAACGAGAGCCCTATACCAGCCTGGTTTTTCCGCATCCTATTTGCTCCGACCGGCAGCCAACTAGCGGTAATTGTTCGCGTTTCGAGCGTTCCGCAAAAGCGGCTGGAGTATACCATGCTCGATTTTACCGCTGCAACCCCGAAGGAGGGTTGCGTCCACAATTTACAAATCTATTTTGAAGTAGCACCGCGTTCATGGCGTGTCGCTCGCTTCGTCCGCGCCACCCAACAGCGCTTCGATGAAGTCGCCGGCGTCGAACACCCGCAGATCTTGGGCACTCTCTCCGACGCCGATGTAACGCACCGGCAAACGTTGCTCGTTGGCGATCGCCAACACCACCCCGCCCTTGGCAGTTCCGTCGAGCTTCGTCAAGACGATCCCCGTCAGCGGCAGTGTCGCTCCGAACTCGGCGGCTTGTTGAATGGCATTTTGGCCGGTCGTCCCATCCACGACGAGGAGGACCTCGTGCGGCGCGCCCGTCAGCACCTTTTGGGCTGTGCGGTGAACCTTACGGAGCTCGTCCATCAAGTTCGATTTCGTGTGGAGGCGTCCCGCCGTGTCGCACAGGACGAGGTCGTGTTTCTCCGCCATGGCGTGGGTCACAGCGTCGAAAACGACACTGGCGGGATCCGCTCCTTCCTTGCTCGTGAAGACGTCGCATCCAACGCGAGTTCCCCAGGCTTGCAGCTGTTGAACGGCCGCGGCGCGGAACGTGTCACCCGCCACAATGAGCACTTTTTTCCCTTGCTTGCTGAAGGTCGTGGCGAGTTTTCCAATCGTCGTCGTCTTGCCAGCGCCGTTGACACCGACCATCAGGACCACCGTGGGGCAGCCATGGTCGCGGATGGCGCCGCCTCCCGGCACGTCGAGCAATTCTTTGGCGCGGGTTCGCAGCGTGGCCCAGACCTTTTTGGAGTTTGCGAGTTCCTTTTTGGCGAGGGTTTCACGGACCGACTCGAGCAACTGTTCGGTGGTTTTGGAGCCGACATCGCTCGTGAGCAGAATCTCTTCGATCGCTTCGACACTTTGCGGATCGAGTTCTTTCTTTCCGACGAAGAGTTCCTTCAGACGTCCAAAGAAGCCTCCGCTCTCGCGCATCTTCGTCAGTCCGCGGCGCAGCCCCTCCACGTCACGGGTGCGTGGCCCGCTCTCGAGTGCGTCGTCGGCATCGGCAGCGACGGGCCGGCTGTCGCCACGTTTTGCCGCGGGTACATCCTCAGCTCCCTTCGTCGACGGGCGGGGCATCGCCGTCGCTCGCAAAGCAGCCTTTGAGCTGGGTTGTTTGGTCTCGATTGCCTTCGCGCCGACTTTGGGGCGCGGACCGGCGTTGCGGAGGGCGAGCCAAAGGATGGCTGCGACGGCAGCGACAACGGCGAGAACGGCGACGACGGGGGATGCGTTCACAGGGAAGATTCCAGCACGTCAGGTAATTTGAAAGGCGCGGGGATGAAAGCGAGAACCGGAAGAAGCCGTTTGGGTTACCGCGGCTCGACTGCGCGCACTTGCGCTTCGAGCGCCGCATCCACCTCTTTCGGACCGAAGGCCGCGCGCTCGATCGCATTCGACCATTGGCACAGGTCCGGCCGCTCGGTAGCGAGTGCCCGGATCTCTGCCGGCGTGGCTTCGGTCGCCGTGTCGAAGGGTGGGCCCGCTCGGGTGGTCCAGCGTACGAAACGTGCGAGCAGCGCTCGGCGCCGGGTTGTGAGCAACACCACAAGCGAACCCCCACGCGGCAACGCCTGCGACTCCGAAATGTGGAGGCGGCTTCGGGTCTCGATGCGCAGCTCTGCGCGATGGTGGGGTGGCAACTCGAAGGCAAACGCCCCGTTCGCGTCGGTTTTCTCGCGGGCTAGGATACCGTCGCCGTCGAGGGTTGCATGACGAACGATGACATCGACCGCCGCTACCGGTGTGCCTTCGTGGGCATCGACAACGCGCCCGCGAAACCGACCAGGGGTCTGGAGGTTTTCACGTACGTAGACGCCCGGCAGGAGCGGCCCCGGAGCCACGCTTCTTTCCGTGGCTGCACGACTTCGACGCCAACTTGAAAAGACGGCGCCGGCAGCTGCTGCCACGAGCAGCACGAACCAGCCTCGCGATGCGAAGCCAGGCGCGCCCACGGGCAGGTCGATGTGCAAAGGCGATTCCGCCCGGAGGTAAGTCGCTGAAGGAAGGTAACGAAGTGTCAGCGGTAGGCTTCCGTGCGCTCGTGGCTCGATGGCGACAACGAGGTGCGCGACCCCGCGGATGACGGGTGATGAAACGAGTGAGATCGCTCCAGACAAAACTTCGACGCCTCCTTCATTCACCGACCCGCCTTGATGCTCGACTGTCGCATCAAGCACGAGTTCCTCGCCAGCGACGACGCGTTTGGGCGGCGTCGGAAGCGCGAGCACGACCCTCGCGGTTTTCGTCAGGGTGGTTTCGGCGTGGGCAGGTTCGTGCTCCGCATCGCCTTGAAATACAAAACGGAGCCGTTCCGGGCCTGGCGGTCCGAGAGCGCTCGTTGCGACGTTGAACTCCACCGTCCCTTTGGCGTCGGTCGTGGCCTGGGCAAGCTCCTTGTCTGCGCCGAGAATGAGTCGGACTTGAAGTCCCGTCGCTCGCGGTGCGCTCCCGTCGGGTTGGTTGAGAGCAGCCGAAAAAGCTGCGGTCTTGGACTCGATGGCGACCGTGAGTGAAGGTGCGATGTGGCGGAATGTCAGCAATTTAAGCTGCGAATGGTGCCGATCGAAAACGACCGAGCTTTCGGTAGCTCCATGAAGAAGGTCTCCGCCAAAACGAACCACCAGCGTGCCCTTGTCGGGAACGGAGCCGAGCCGAAGGCAGGCTGCTCCCGCCGCGTCGGTTCGGACGCGCAGCCATTCGCCTGAATGGACGGTCGGCGTACGGTTGCCTTTTACGCAGGCCTCGACTCGCTCAGTCGCGCCCGCCACCCCGCGAAGTTCCAGCCACAGATTGGGTAGGGGCACGTCGTCGTCGTCCGTGGCGAGGATGGACGTTTCGAGCAAGCGCCCCTCCTCTGTGAAACGTGCGTGAGCGGCAACGACCGCGTCTCCCCTGACGCGGACCCCCCGAGCCCACGATGGGCCTACGAACGTGCTGATGCAGCCTGCCCCGAGCAGCAGGTAGGGCCAGGCACGCATGCGTTGACGGAAGAACGAAAAAAACGCCACTTCGGATCGCCCTCAGGCTACCTCATTCGCATCCGAAGGGGGGAGCCGGCGGGACTCAAACAAATGCTGCCTTCACGTATTCGATCTGCGCGCCTTCGGGGGCGTCGAGGTCGACGGCGGCCACGTCGAAACGCACGCGTTCGAGCATCGGCCATTGCGAAAAGCGGCCGGCCCAAAGCACCGCTGCGGCGTCACGCACCCGCCTTTGTTTCATTCCGGAAACACTCCCAAGCGCCGATTCCCACGCCGAGCGGCCCCGAGTTCGGACCTCGACCACCGCGAGCGTGCTGCCTTCACGCGCGACGATGTCGAGTTCGAGCGAACCGACGCGCACGTTGCGACCGATGAGCTCAAAACCTTTCGCAACGAGATGCGCCGCCACGAGGTCCTCGGCTCGACGTCCGCGCGCATGACGGTTACGCCAGCCGAGTGAGCGAGGTCGCCGCACGTTTGCCGACCCTGCCCGTGACGCCTACGTTCCTCGAGCCTTGCGTTCGCTTAGGCCTGAGTTACTGCTGGCTGCCCTGGCAGTTCGCGTCACTACCGGCGTAGCCCTTGACGCCGCCGCAGGTTGCGCTTTCTGCCACGTATTTCGTCCCCTGCTTGATGCAGTAGCTTCCCGCGAGCTGCGCGTCTCCAAGCCCCACGTTCGGGCTTATCTCGGCGCATTCAAAGCCGTCCGGGCACGCGCAGAAGTTGAAGTTGGCATCGGCTTCGCTGGCGTTGTCTCCGGGCGGGGCGCAGCGGCAACTGCAGTAGACGGCGTCGCTCGCGCTCCGATGGGAATTGGCCTCGCATTGACCGCAGACCGCCACCGCGATGGGGATGTCCGTTCCAGGGATGAAGCAATGCGGATCCGTTTCCGAGTCGGCTTTTGGCTTGGTCGCGCAAACTTTCGTCGTGCAAAGATTGCTGGTGGGATCGCAGAAATAATCTTCGCCGCAAGCACCTGAGGTGCAACGGCAGAAGCGCCCATCCTTGTCGCAAACCAGGCCGCCGCAGGCTGCGTTCTTCCCGCCGTTCGCGTTGCAATTCGTCGGGTCCGCGCCGGCTGTTCCGCACGCGGTCGGATCGCAGTCGTCGATGATGACACCAGCTTTTTTGCAGGTCTCATCGGCGGCGTCGCACGCGCCATCTTTGCCGCTCACCGGGTTGCAGTTCTTCGGCTTGGGCTGACCAAGCGGACAGTTCGTGCGTCCCTGGAAATGATTCACGAGACAGAGCCGCGTCTCGCACTGAAACGAGCGCGACTCGATGAACGCGGACTGAAGGGTAAAGCCGGAAAATTGCTCCTTGTATTCGTCCTCAGGCGTACACGGGTCACCGACCCCGCTATTCGGGCAACCGACGAGCGCAAGCGCGGCGAAGGTCGCTACAACGAGAAGTGCACTGCTCGCCTTGAGCGTGCTGCGGAAGAGGGCATGAGGTTCCAACATGAAAATGGCTCGCTCCACCCCGCAAGCTAGTCGAACCCCTGCGGCATCGTCAACGGATCGTCGCGAAGGGCACGTCGAAGAATTTCCTGAGGGCCACAAAGACCCGTTCTGCGCGAGTGTTAGCGCGGTGATAATCCGTTCCCGACGGAAGCCGTGTGACCGAACATTCTCGACGGCATCAATCGCTCGTTGACAGGACGCGGGGTCGCTCATTAGCATTCGCGTGCCCTGCGCCTTTTTCTGTACTTTTACGCACACTCCGAAGGATTCGACGCATGCCAAAAACAGTGCTTTCCCCGTTATCCCGTTGGCTCATCGCGTTGGTTGTTGGTGTCGGGATCGCCGCGCCGACTGGCTTGTTCGGCGATGCCGGCGTCGCATTCGCCCAGGGTGCGAAAAAGAAGGCGCCTCCGGCGGGTGCAAAAAAACCAGCCAAGCCGATCAATCTCGATGATGACGGCGGTGCCGCGAACGCGGGCGGTGACGAACAGGTGACGGCGGGAGACATGACCGAAGCGGCGGCCCAGGCGAAGCGTCTCTTTGACGGGGAGCGCTGGGGCGAGGCGGCTTTGCTGTTGAAACAGGTGGTCGACGGGAGCACGAACGACGATGCCGGGAATCGTCAAATTGCGCAGTACCACCTCGCCATCACGCTTTATCGGTTGAACTTTTATCAGGCGAGCTACGATGTTTTTCGCAAAATCGGCGATAAACCGAGCCATCTGAAGTTCAACGAAACCTTGCTCTGGCTGGCGAAGCTCGCGACGCAGCTCCCCGAGCCGGCGGACATCATCGGCGCGGTCGGCAAGTACTCGAAGGAGCAGGTCGCCAAATTCGATAACCCCCAGCAGCGCGAGCTCTACTTTCAGCTCAACTATCTGCTCGGCCGCTCGATGTCGCGTAAGCGTGAGTGGCAAGAGGCCATCGACCTGTTCTCGAACGTCAAGGACGTCAGCCCTTACTTCGTCAAGGCACAGTTTTTCATGGGGATATCGTACGTGCAGCTCCGCAAATCGGTGCCTGCCGTTCGTGCATTCCAGCGCATCATCGCAGCCATCGACAAGGGCATCGAGGGCGTCGAGGACGAGGAGCGCATGCGCGATCTTGCGAACCTATCGATTGCACGCACGTTTTACTCCGCGTCGATTCGGCTCGATCAGAACAACATTCCGAAGATCGACGACAAGAAACTGAACGCCGCCGTTCGTTATTGGAACTTGGTCGACGTCGGCAGCGAGTATTGGCTCGATACTTTGTTCGAGCAATCGTGGGCTTATTTCATGGCCGGAGACTATCCCCGCGCCCTCGGGAACATTCACACGATCCAGTCGCCGTATTTCCCTCGCTCGTTTTATCCCGAGGCG
>CANMZR010000249.1 GCA_947502375.1 Polyangiaceae bacterium | reverse complement strand
TTCGAGGTCACGCGCGAGCGCATCCGTCAGATCGAGGCCAAGGCGTTACGCAAGTTGCGTCATCCGAGTCGCTCGAAGCAGCTTCGCTCGTTCGTCGAAACCTGATTCGAGGAGCGATTGAGACGCGGGGCCTTCGTTGGGCTCTCCGGTGCGATGAGGACGTCCTTTCAGGTGCGTTCGGCTTCGTACCGCGAGCCCGAGGAAGGTCGTCCGGCTGCACGCTCGGAGCCTCGGCCGCGCCCGTCCTTTCCCGAAGCTCGCTCGCTCGAGCGGCGACGTGGCTCAGGGGCAGCTTGGCTTGATGATCAGCCCGAACGTGAGGGTGAGCGGTGTTCCGTTGACGTCGAGGAGCGAGGCGCCGTTCTCGGCGAGGAGCGAGGCTTCGATCGGCAAGACGTTGGGCTTTCCCGTGCCTGGATGCGGCGCGCCATCGTGGTAAGGGTTTGCGAGCTTCCCAAGCAGCAAATCGACCACGAGCGACGCGCCTTGGTTGTTGTCCACGGCGCCTGCACGGAGCTTCAGCGACCCGCAATTGCCGTTGCTTCCGCAGGCCCCGACTGTTCGCAAGAGGACGTTGTTCGCCGCGAATTGAATGGGAATTCTCGCGGTCACTTCGGTGCCAATGGCGACACAGGCGCCGTCGGCCGGAGCGAGGAGAGCGAACGACATGGGCGGTTGGGGGAGGACCTCCGTGTCGGTGGTGGCGCTGCCGCACGCGGCGAGGAGCAACGAGAGGCCTCCTGAGCCGAGCCTTTGAAGAAGCATGGCTTTAGAGGGTAGTCAGCCGCAAGGCGTTTGACAACCGAACGGCCTCGCCGCAGTGTTTGATCCCTGATGCGCAAAGAGCGTCTCGTTCAGACATTGACCTTTCTCGAACCCTCCCTCCTGGAGGTCTTGGATGAGAGTCAGCGACACAAGGGTGGCGTCGAGTCGCATTACAACGTCACGCTCGTGACCGAAGCGTTCTCCGGTGTTTCGCGCGTCGAACGCCATCGCCGGGTGCACGCTTTGCTGGCCGATGAGTTCAAGGGGGGCCTGCACGCGCTCACCCTCACACTGCGCACGCCCGCCGAGCATCACGCAGCCGGGGGGGCGGCGCTTGATTCTCCCCATTGTCATGGTGGCTCCGCTAACTTGGCACCGGTGGATGGTTCGTGACCCCGCAGCGTCGCGTGCGGTTCATTCTGCTGCTGTTTCTGATGAATTGCGCGCCGAGTCCCACGGTCGCACCGCGGACGGTCGTGTCCGTAGCGAAGCTCGATTGCGCGGATTGTGGGGTCCAGTTGGCGCAGTTGCTCGCTCAGAAGCCTGGCGTACGACGGACGCGCTTCGACAGGCGGCGGGCCGAGCTCGTGGTCTTGGCGGAGCCTGGCTTCGATGTTTTGAAGCTCGCACGAGAGCTCTCGCGTGACGAAAAATACGAGCTTTTGCTGGGACCAGGGAAGGGAAGTTATCTGCCCGCGGCGCCCATGCCCGCTGGCCTCGATGTCGCATGGGTGGCGCGTGACGGTCTCGATGTCGCGGACCTCGGGGCGCATCGTGTGGCTGAGAAAGTGACCGTCATGGAGTTCGGAGCCGTATGGTGTGAGCCATGTCGCGCCGTCGATCGGCACATGGTGAGCGTTCTCGAACGACGCGGCGATATCGCCTATCGCAAGCTCGACATCGGCGATTGGGACTCGGCGCTGGCCAAGCATTATCTCGGCGACGCGCCCGCGCTGCCCTTTCTGGTCGTATTCGGGAAGGACGGCAGCCGTGTGGATGCCTTCGGACGTCTTGATTTGGTGAGGCTCGATCGGGCCATTGCGGAGGGGGGAGCCCGTTGAAACAGCGCTTGATGTTCGTCCTACTCGGCTGCTTGCTCGCGGCATGGCCGACGCACGCTTACGCCGAAGGGTGAGGCGCTTGAGGCAATCCGAACCTGCCGGTCGGCGGGTCATCCCTCTCTCCAATCGTCCAAGGTCGCTTGTCCGTGGACTTGCGTACTTCGCTCGCGTATTCGCGGGTGCGACACGTCGAGGAATGTCCGGACATCGGGCCGGCATGCCTCAAGCTGCCAGCGCCGGAGCCCTACCGCCACGACGTCTCGACGCTCGTCTCGGAAGTGCCTCTCGAGGTCTCCTATGGTGTCCTCCGCTGGCTTGCGGCTGAGGTTCGGTTGCCGCTTCGGATGGTCGGCGTGTGGCCACGCTACACGACACTCGGAGGCGCCGAGTTGCCGCTCGCGACCGACGGACATCACCGGCGCGAGACGCTCGTCGGGCCCGCCGATCCATGGATTTCGTTGCGAATCGCCGGTCGGGCAGGCGCATGGTTGGCAAGCACGAAGTTCGGTGTTTCGTTGCCGCTCGGGCGCACGGAGCCGGACCCTTTCGCGCTCGGGCTATTGGGCTTGCCCCACCAGCACATCCAGTTCGGCAGCGGTACCGTCATGCCCGTGCTCGGCGGTTTCGTCCAGCGTGCCGCGGGCCCGGTCGAGCTTGCCGCAAGCGCGGTCGCGCTCGTGAACTTCTCGAACAATCGGCACGGGTACCGTGCTCCTTCGCGGGCGTTCGGCTCGCTGCGAGTGACGGTGCCATTGCTCGCAAACAGCGTTCGTCCTTACGCGGCTCTCGACATGAGCCTCGAGGCGAGCGAGCGCTGGCACGGGGAGATTGGCCATGAGGGCTCGTCGGATCGGGCCGATCTACTCGCGGGCGGCGGCGTTGGATGGCAGGTTTTCCCCGCCTTAGCGGTGGATCTCGGCGTTCGCGCGCGCGTCGCGAAACTCAGCGCGGGCTCTGCGCTCGACTACCCCGGCTACGCTCAGCTCGGTGGCACATGGACGTTCGACACCTCCTCGTCAACGTCACCCGAAGGCGACGCGGGCAACTCGAACTGGTAGCGGCAGCTCTCGGCCCCGCGGACGTCGATCGAGATGCGGCGCGGTCCGATTCGTACGACGGCGTGAGCGGCGGCAGCGCGCCCAGGGGCATCGTCGTCGAGGTTTTCGATCAAGCTTTGCACGGTGACGTACGGGATCCCGTGGATCACGTCGAGGTGGTTCCAGTGCAGGTGCCCGTTCACGACGAGGACCACCTTTCCGCTCGATTCGAGGATCGAACGCAGCCGCTTTCGCGACTTTACGAGCGCCAGGTGCGGGGCCTTCGCGAACCACCGGTTGCCCGTGAGATCTTGATCGGCCGCGCTGTGGTGCATCAGGATCACGGTCGGTCGCGAGGTCGCGGCGAGGTCGGCGGCGAGCCAGTCGAGTTGAACGTCGTCTATGGTCACCGCGACGTCTTTCGTCTCGTGGGTAGCGAGGGTGACGAGGTGGACGCCTTGGCGATCGAGGCTTCGGTAGAGCGGCCCATCGGAAAGGCCCCACTGGTTCCGAAGCTCCTTTGGCGTGAGATTCACGAGATCGTGGTTGCCCGCTACGTCAAGGCGTTCGGCCCCTGAGGTCGCGAGCAACTGCATGCACTCGCGGTAGCGTTCGCGGTCGAGTTCCGGCGCTTCGTCTTCGACGACGTCCCCCAGGTTCACGACGAGATCGGGCATGGTTTCCTCGCGCATCTTCTGCGCGAAGGTGGCCGTGAGGTCTGCGGCCCGATGGGTGAGCTTGCGGAGCTTTCCCCCGAAAGATGCTCTGGGCCCAAAGTGCAGATCGGTGACGATGCCGAGGGTGAGAGTCATGGTCCGGGTTCTGTATGGGAAGCGAGGGCGCACTCAGGCTTGCATCGCGAATCAATCGGCTGAGAAGCGACGCTGGGCGTGGCCACGCTTGCACGCAACGGTCGAAGGGGTAAAGTGTACAGGCTATGCCTTTGTTTGGGCTGTTGCGTTGATCGTGGATCAAGCCAAATTCTATGCAGACCGTAGCGGCAGGGGTTTCGGACGTCGGTAGAGAGCGCGACCACAACGAAGATCGCTTCGTGCTCGTGCCCGAATCGGAGGTGTACGTCGTTGCGGACGGGATGGGTGGCCATCGCGGCGGGGAGGTTGCGAGTCGCATCGCAACTTCCTCGATTGCCGCATTCTTCCGAACGGTAGCGAGCTCGGAGCACGAGAACCGTTTGGTCACCAGGCTCGGCGCTGCGATCGAGGGCGCGAATCGCCAAATATTTGAGCGTGCCCTCCGTTCGCCGACGCACCGTGGCATGGGAACGACGGTGGTGGTCGCCGCGTTTCACCGAGGCGAACGCAAACTCTACGTGGCCCACGCCGGCGATAGTCGCTGCTACCGGATGCGGGGAGGCACGCTCTCGGCGCTGACACGCGATCACTCGCTCGTCGAGGATGCGCTCCGGGCAAGGCCCGACATGACGCGGGCTGAAGTTGCGTACTTACCGACGAACGTCATCACCCGCGCGCTCGGCGTCGAAACGTTCGTCGAGGCGGACATCTCCGCTCACGATGTCATTCTCGGAGACGTTTTCCTGCTTTGTTCCGATGGCCTCCACGGGTTTGTCACCG
Organism: Polyangiaceae bacterium; assembly: GCA_947502375.1. GTDB lineage: Bacteria > Myxococcota_A > Polyangia > Polyangiales > Polyangiaceae > SYFR01. Next base: position 2,855 of record CANMZR010000249.1, on the reverse strand, counting down.
ATGTGCGCATCGGCGAAATTTTGAAGGGCTTGCGCGGGCTTTCCGATGGGTGTTCGGACCTCGTCGCCGAAGCGAATAAAAACGGCGGAGGAGACAACATCACAGCGGTGCTCATCCGGCTCGAAGCGGTCGATGACCCCTGGTCGAGTGGCAACTCGATTCCACCGGCCCCGAACACGCGTCCCTCGGCACCGGACGCCGCCGCGGCCACCCCACACCCGTCGGCGTCTGGGGCCCGGCCGACGCACTTCGAAGTGTCCACGGCGAATGTGCCCACCCCGGGTTTCGGCTTTGAGGATGCGCCCACCGAGGCAACGGAGTTCGATAACGAACCGCTCACTCGACAAGTCTTCGTGGCAGGCGCATCCCCGAACGCAGCGGCGCCGGACGCCGACGAAACTCCGCCTGCGGATCTTGGTATCACACCACACGCGCCATGCTCGCTCGATGAGCCAACGGTCACGGGCGACGACGACCCATAAACGGCCCAAGTGGGGGCGGCGAGCCCGTCGAAGACGCTACTTCTTTGGGGCAGTGCTCCCTGGCGCGGGAGCCGTGCTCCTTGGCGCGGGAGCCGTGCTCCCTGGCGCGGGGGCCGTGCTCCCTGGCGCGGGAGCCGTGCTCCCTGGCGCGGGAGCCGTGCTCCCTGGCGGCTTCGCGTCTTTCTTGACCGGCTTCTTCTCGTCGGCGGGTGCTGGGTTCGCCGTGTTGTAGAGCTGAATCACCCGGTCGGTGATCTCGAGGTCGCCACGAAAGTAAGGCACGGCGTCACGGCTGACGACGACGTCATAGCCCTCGCGGGACGCAACCTGTCGGACCAGACGATTCAGTTTGTCGAGGATCGGCAGCATCATATCGTTCTCGCGCTGGGTCATCTCGCGGCGTAGCACCGTCCCTTGATTCTGAAGATCGTAGGCCTGTTTCTCCACGAGGGCGTACTTCTTACGAAGTTCGGGCTCGCTCGTTTTGCCTTCCTTGGCCAGCCGCTCGAGTTCCTCCTTCGACTTCACGTACTCCTTTTCCTTCGCCTCGTACTCGCCCTGTCGGGTATCGAGCAACTCCTGGAGTCTGCTTTTCATGCGGAGCCCATCCTCGGTGTCGGCGAGGGCCCTGCGTAAGTCGATCACTGCGAGTTTTGATTCTGCACGCGTGAGCGGGCTTTCTGCGCTCGCAACCTGCGGACTGCACACGAGGCCCGCGGCAAGGAAACACAGAAGGAGTGCGCTCGCGGCGCTTGAGCGAATTTCGGAACGAATCGGCATGCGGATCGAATTAGCGATACCGCCGGAGACCGTCAAGAAGTTGGTGGTGCCGGGAGGGGGCCGGATGCCGGGGCCGAGGTCGCTCGGCCGTGGATGCCGAGGCGCGTTTGGGCGAGCTCGATGATACGGCGGGCTTCGTCGTTGCGCGTCGTGTAGGCGAGCAACAACTCCGGGTCGTGGATATGGCTGGCCCGAATGCGAACGGCCTCATAAGCCACACGAACGACTTCGTTGGCCTCCTCGTCACGCCCATCGGCAAGCAAAGCGTCGATAAAAACGAGGAGAATGAACTCTTCGAGTTCTTCGACCGGAGAGTCGCGAAGACGGAGGTTCGCTTCGCGCGCAGCTTCAATGGCACCTTCGTATCGACGTTCAGCCAACAGCACCCGCGCCTTACAAAAGAGGGCCGTGGTCTGCAGGGATGGATGGCTCAAGGTGGCTTCGGCGACTTGGTTTGCGATGACGTGGGCGCGCTCGAGATCGCCTGGGTCGCCCCGCCACGTGAGCATCATGACCTCGTAAAGCCGTGAGTTCAACGCAAGCCGAATCGCGCCGCAGCTGTCGGCGATACGGATGGCCTCACGTTGCATGTCGAGTCCGCGCTGAAGCTGTCCTGTGCGCGCGAGGGACATGCTCAGGTTATGCATCAAGGACCCTTCGAGGAGTCGCAGCCGAAAGCTCTGCACGTCGGAAAGTGCCCGGTCGAGAAGGTCTTTGGCGCGCTCGAAGGCCCCGAGGTAGTTTAGCGCGGAGGCGGTGTTGATGCGGGCTCGACACGCCAGGTGCGTGTCTCCAACGGCATCGGCGGCTGCGATGAGCTCGCGGCCGGTGACGACAGCACCGCTCGTGTTCCCCGTGCTCATCAGGGCGAAGAGCCGGGCGTCAAGCGCGCGTAACACGACGGCTTGCCCCTTAGGGCCTGCTTGCCGGGCAAAACGCAGAGCGTCATCGGCGACGCCGAGCGCCATCCCGGCGCAGTTGAGGTCGACGAGGGCGCGTACTCGAGCCGCGGTCAGCACGGCTCGGTTTTCCAATGAAAGTGCATCCCCGGCGGTCTGCAGAGCCCAGGTCAACCGGGCTTCACCGTCGCTGGCTCGACCAGACTCGATAAGGCAAGAGCCGAGCAGCCGCTGTGCCTCGACCCATAGCTCGGACGCCGGCGCAACGAGCCGCCCTGCTTCCTGGGCAGGGTTCACGCCTTCTTCAAGCCTGCCGGTGCGACTAAAAATTTGCGCCATCGTCACAAGCAGAGCGGCTCGTTCGGCATTGACTGCGCCGCACTCGAGGCCTCGCCGCGCCAGCTCGAGTGCGAGGTCCATCTGCCCAAAGCTTCCCATCGCTTGATGCGTCGCTCGCACGTAGGCGGATGCGGCTCGCGATAGCTCGGCGCCCATGTGAAAATGGTGCGCGAGATGGCCGAGATCCGCGCTGCCGACCCCATCGAGCCACGCGCCGGCATGCAGGTGGAGGTCGCGTCGGTCTTCGTCGAGCAAAGCCGCAGCGGCGCGCGCAGCTGAAATACTCGCGGCCTTGGCGCGCAGCGCGTCAGTGACGGCGCTAGCAACACTCACGCTCGGCGACGAGCCTGGCACG
>CANMZR010000248.1 GCA_947502375.1 Polyangiaceae bacterium | reverse complement strand
CCTTGGGCCGGTCTTCGCGCTCGCCTGAGCGAGCCGCTCATGGCTCCGTCCAGCATGGGAGTTTTGCCGCCCGACCTTCTGTCGTGTGAGTCGCCCGCGGTGCGCCCTGCTTCCAAAAGTGAGTCGAGCCTCATCGCGAAGCCCGCGCGAACGCCAGACCTCGAGTTTCTCGCGTGCCGTAAGGAGTTTGTGCCGCGGATCGAAGGAACGTGGCGGGCTCTCCGAGACGAACCAGCGGCGTCAACGGCGTCCGACCAACTCCGCGCGGCGTTCGAGCCAGGCCCCGCCCCGGCCTCCGTCGCTCAAGCGAAAAAGTGGTGCCTCCGAGTGATGGCGCGCGGCACTGCGGCCTCAGCAAAAGATGTGGGGCGCGAGTTGCGTGTGTCGTTGGGCGCTCTCGCCGAGGCCAGCCCCGACTTGCCGTTGTGTCTGCTCTCGGGTGAGTTGGTCCTCGCCTTCGACGAATTCGAGACGTTGAAGGCCACCGTCGCCGCGGTGGCATCGCAGCTCGCGGCGGATGAGAACCTCGCCACCGCTGTCGCAGCCGCTCGACCCCTCCTCGAAGACAAGACTCTGCAAGGTTCGCGAGAGGCTGCCGTCGATGCGACCGCTTGCATTCGTCTCGCGTGCAACCAAAGCTCGGTGATCGATGACGCCGTCATCGGCCAGCGGGTCGAGCGCGCCCTCATTCAAAGTCGCGCCTATTCGCGTCGGACCTTGTTCGCTGCAAAATGGGTCCGCTGCCGCGTGGTTCACGATGGGGTCGCTCAGGCCACCTACTTGACCGAAAGCATGGCGGCAACGCTGCCCCTTTACGCGAGATTTTCCGCGCGCGTCATCGGAGAGATTCATCCACGGCAGGACCAGGACGAAGAGAGCGCTGCTGCGATCTGCGTCGTGGCCCTCGGACGATTGATTGAGAAGGACGACTGATGGAATTATTGAAGCTTACTTTTGCAAGTGGAGATTCGTTGTCGGTGCGCGAGTTCCGCATCCGAGAGGAGCTCTCTCGCCCCTTCGAGCTTGCCATCGTCGCGCGCGCTACGAATCCCGACCTCGACTTCGAGGGGCTCATCGGTCAGCGTGCCGAGTTCGAGCTTCACAGCCCCGCGAAAGATGCGTTCGTTCCGTCACGACGTTGGACCGGGCTCTGCGTGGCCTGCGAACAATTGAAGGCCGAAGCGGGCGGGCTTTCCACCTATCAAGTGACGGTCGCCCCGACCCTGTGGCTGCTGCAACACCGCCGCAATTATCGGCTTTTTCAGCATCAGTCCGCGGTCGAAATCGCGACGTTGATGCTTCAGGAATGGAAACTCGAATCCTTCTTCAGGCTCGATCCTTCAAAGTACGCCGGCCTCGAGTTGAGGACGCAGTACGACGAGTCGGACTATGCGTTTTTGAGTCGAATTCTCGAGGAGGCAGGGATCTCTTTCTACTTCGTCGAAGATGCCGAGCGCGGCAGCGTGCTCGTTCTCGACGATGCGCCGCACACGGTCGAGCCACGGGCACCGCTGACGTTCGCCGACGCAGCCGAACCCGCCAAGGCACTCGGCGTCGAATATTGCAGCCTGGTGCGCTCACGTCGTGAGCTGAAGCCGGGTCGGGTCGTGCTTCGTGATCACGATTTCCGAAACCCGCGCTTGGAGCTCTTTGGAAACGCGGGGTCGCGCGCCTCCACGAACCAAACCGGCGTGGAGCATCTGCTCGAGCAATACCACTACGTCCCCGGGCGCTTCCTCACCGAGGGGCATGGCCTCGATGAGACGCCGAGCGCCGACGACCTTGGTGTCGCGCGGTCCCATGGGGCCACCGGCGCATCGATCGCCGAGCGAATTCTCGAGGGAACACGCGTTCGCAGCCGTCGGGTCCAGTTTGATACCAACGCGTACGCGGTGGCTCCTGGCACGACCTTGACGATCGCGGGGCATCCCCGCACGGAGCTGCAGGGGAACACCCGTCTCTTGATGACGTCGCTCGAAATTGCGGGCGTTTTCGATCAAGAATGGACGGCAGTCGGCGAGGCGGTCTTCTGTGACGTGGCTTACCGCCCGGCCTTCGTGACGCCCAAGCCTCGCATTCACGGCGTTCAAAGCGCGGCCATCGTGGGGCCGGAGGAAGAGGTCGTTCACACCGATGAGTTTGGGCGCGTGCGCGTGCAGTTCCCGTGGGACCGCGCGGGGCGTTTCAATCCCTTCAGTTCTTGCTGGATGCGGGTGAGCCAAGCTTGGGCTGGTCCCGGTTACGGACTCTTCAACCTGCCACGCGTTGGGCACGAGGTCCTCGTCGCGTTCGTTGACGGCGATCCGGATTGCCCGATCATCACCGGCAATGTGTTCAATGGCGCGCAGCGGGTCCCGTACCCGCTTCCCGGAAGCCGGATGATGAGCGGCTGGAAGAGTGATTCCAACTCCAACGTCATTCTCTTCGACGACACGCCGGGTGACGAGATGTTTTACACGCAAGCCGAACGCAGTCGTCTCGACATCGTGAAGCGCAATGCCGCGGTGCTCACGGGTGGAAGCCGCACCGAGTGGTTTGGAAATGCCCATAAAACACTGAGTTTGACGTCGACGACCCATGTCGCCATGGGGAATCAAAACATGCTCGCGGGGATCTCGAACAAGCAAGTCGCTCACGTTTCCTGGAAGGTGGAAGCAGGCCTCGGCGCGACCATCAAGAGCGGGCGCAAGATCGAGCACGTCGTGGTGCCCGTGTTGCCTTTCCTCACTTCAATGATGGACGTGAAGGAGGCTGAGGAGGCCATCCTCAAAAAACTTCCAGGGGGCAAAGCGCCAGACCTGCAGCAGGTGCTGCCGCCTCAAGCGGGAGGACCGAAGCCGGCGGCGGCGTCCCAAAGCCAACCGCCCGTCGAAATGTCCGAGGAGCAAGTCCAGAAAGAACTCGAAGTGGCGCTCTCGGTGGTCGGGCTCGCAGTCGCGCAGTTTGAGCCGCACGAGGTCGAAGAAATGGCCGAAGCGCACGGCATGAACCAGGCCTTCGACTCGATGCTGGATAGCCTCCAAAAGAAGGGTGGCGATCAGGCCGTCATCGCTCTCGCGACCTCGAAGGAGTTGATGCAACAGCTGACGAAGCTGAAGCTCGCCAACGAGAACAACAAGCTAAAGAGCGGGAAAAACAATCAGGTCTCACCGCCTTCGCAAAAGGACGAGGCCAAGGAGATGCAAAAAAAGAAGCTCTTCCAGACGCTTCTCCTCGCCATCGTCGAGGCCATTCTCCCGAAGACGAAGATCGAAATCAGCCATCAAAAAATCTCCATCGAGACTAAAAAAGCAAAGATTACAATCGATAACGACAACATCTCGCTCGAGGCCGAGGGCGACATCGTGCTGAAGGCTGGCGGCATGGTCAGCATCACCGGTGCCTCGCTCGAACTCAGCCCGAAGCCCGTATGAGTTTACCGGTCCGTCATCCAAGGAGGCTCCTCATGATTCGGAAGCAGTTCGTGCGGTGGATCTTGGTTTCGACCTGCGCGGCAACGGCCGTCGCCGCCTGCGGCGCAGGGGCTCAGACAACGGAGACGGGCTCGGCCGGAACGAACGTGGGCGGTTCGACCGCGGCAAGCATGAGCACCAGCAGCGAGGGCATCGGTGGCACTTCGACGGGTGCCGGCTCGAACGCGCTCGCATCGTCCGGGGCGGGCGGCGTGCCGGGGCCAGCGTGTCCGGGGCCGAAGCTCGCCGATCCTGCAAAGCTCGGGTTGAAGGCGTGCCCCACCTACGTCTGTCAAGATGGCGGTGGCCATTGCGTCCCGAATGCGCTCGTCGGTGCGGACGTCGCGGGGTTCCTTGAGAAGTGCAACAAGGACTCCCTGTGCGTGCCCGATCCCTTCATCGAGACGCAAGGCAATTTCCTCCTGACCACGTGCACGGCGGTGATGGGGTACGAGGGCCGTTGCCTTTCGACGTGCATCCCGATGGTGCAGGCGCGCGACGCGGTCTTGAAGCAAGACCTCTGCGCCGATAGCGAACTTTGCGTCCCTTGCTATGACCCGGTGAAGAACGTCTCAACGGGCGTGTGCGACCTCACGTGCGACATGCCCAAGCAGCCCAAGCCATTGCCCTTGCCGACGTGCTGCGGCAATCGTGGCACGTGCGTTCAGGCCGCGATAGTACCCGATGGCGCGGCGGCGAAGCTCGGTGTGGACTCTTGCCCGAAGGACGGGTCGGTGTGCGCTCCGAACGAGCTCATCGACGATAAGCAAAACGGCACGATCTGTCAGCCGAGCGCGATTTTACTCGCACTTGGCGTCGACACGGGGGTGTGCGTTGCGGACTGCGTGCCCGCGGTGAAGGGCCTTGGTAACGGCAGCTGCCCGGCTGGCTACAACTGCGCGCCGTGCGATGTCTTCGGCGCAAATACCGGCGCTTGCGGACCCGACTGGTGAACGGCACAGACGGTCGCGCCGCCTTGGTCGCGCGCGTCTGCTAGCGGGACTGAATGCCAGTGAAAAGGGTGCGGGCCAAGAGCGCCGTTCCTGCCACAAGGAGCAGCCAAAACACCGTCAGTCGAAAGGGCCGCTCGGGAAGTTTCGCGTGGAGTCGCTCGCCGATGAGCACTCCGAGTCCAAGACTCGCGAGCAAGACGGTGCTCGTCTGAAGGCTGTTTCGTCCGAGCTCTCCTGCGCGGACGAGGTTCGCCACGAGTGCGCCATTGAGTAGGAGCCAGATTGCCGAAAGGGTCGCCCGAAAGCGCCCTTTTTCATGGATCTCGCGGCTGAGTGCGTACACGAGCAACGGGCCTCCGCACGCGAACATGCCGTGCATCACGCCCGCGGATAGCAAAGCCGTGAGCCGTAGGGCCGGTGGTAGAGACGCCGCTTTCGCCTCGGAAGCGCGCCGAAGCCGTCCGAGCTCAAGGGCCGAGAGGACGATGACGAAGGTTGCGAAGACGGCCTTCATCCACGCTTGGCCGTTCAGGCGGTAGAGCGCGAGCCCGACGAGCACGCCGAGGCCCATCGTCAAGACGCCACGGCGCAGCACCAGGTGCCAATCCACCTCGTGCCGGTAGCGAACGACGAGATAACCCGAGAGGAGAAGATTGACAGGAACCAGCGCTGCCAACACCTCGGAGACCGGAAACAACTGCGAGGCCAGCGTCACCGTGATCACGGTCGCCCCGAAGCCGGCCATCGTTTCGACGGCAAAGGCGATGAGGACGATCAGGGCGAGCGCAATCACGTCGCGGAGGTTTGAGCTGTTCCCGAGCGGACGAGTCTCCCTGGGCGGCGCCCGGTGAGCTTGCCATTCTCGACGATGAGCTCACCTCGAACGAACGTCGCGCGATAGCCATCGACGGCCTGGAGCAAGCGTTTGCCGCCGGCTGGAAGGTCAGCCCGCATTTTGGGAGGATAGAGTCGCATGTCCGCATGAGCGATGACATTGATGTCGGCGCGCAGTCCTGGTCGCAGCTCGCCACGATCATGCATTCCCAAGTAATTTGCTGTGTCGCTGGTGATCATCTGGACGACGCGCTCGATTGGGATCGTTCCCTTTTTTCGATCGCGTGCCCAGTACGAGAGCAGGAAAGAAGGGAAGCTCGCGTCGCAGATTGTACCGACGTGCGCGCCCGAATCCGAGAGACCCGGGAGGGCGAGTGGGTGGGTTATCATCTCGCGCACGTTGTCGAGGCTGAACTCCGCGTAGTTGTAGACCGGAAAATAGAGGAGCGCGTGGCCCTCGTCCTCGAGCAACGCGTCGAGCACTTCCTCGAGCGCTCGGACGCCCCGTGCCTTGGCGCGTGCCCCGATCGACTCTGCGAGCGTGGGCTCGTAGTTGGGGTTATCGCCGAGCGTGAAAAATCGAAACGCGATGGTGTCGATCTGAGCGAGCAACCAATCCGCGATGGGTGGCACAGACGAACCGTCACCCGCGAGCCGCTCGCTTTTCTCGGAGAGCAATTGCCTTCGAAACTCGGGCTTCTGCATCTCAGCGACTCGCTCGGCAAGTGGCAGATGCGCCACGCGCTTGAAGCTCGGGAAGCCGATGAACGGATGGAACGTCGCCTCGAGCCCAAGAATGACGCCGATCCCGCGGGGGGCCGTGAGCAGACGAATCGGTAGACCCTTCGCCGAGGCTTCTTCCGCGCGCGCGATGATTCGGCGCCACTGGTTCGGGGCTTGATCCCGTTGGGCCAGGGACACCGATAGCGTGTGCCCGGGCGCTGCCGCCGCCATGCGCTCGAGAACGTCGAATTCGCGCTCAAAAGACTCGGGTCCGTCGCCCAGGTCAAAGTCCGACACGGCTTGCAAAATGCCGTGTTTTACCTCAGAAAACGCGCCTGCGAGACCGATGAGTTCGCGTTCGTTGGCCTCCGCGGCTGGCGTCGCCGCACCCGTGCGTGAGCGGTGGTTATCACTCCTGCCTGTCGAAAACCCGACCGCGCCGGCGAGCAGGGACTCGCGGAGCACGCGCTGCATGTTCGTGACGTCCTCTTCGGTTGCGGGCTCGCCGCGAATGCCGCGCTCGCCCATCACGAAGACGCGCAGGGCGTCGTGCGGAACCTGAACCGCGTAGTCGATGGTCTTCTGTCGTTTGTCGAGTGCGTCCATGTATTCGGGGAAGGTTTCCCAATCCCAGCGAAGCCCCTCCGCGAGCACGCTCCCCGGGATGTCCTCGACGCCTTCCATCAGCGCGATCAAGGCGTCGCGATCGGCGGCGCGGCACGGGGCGAAGCCGACGCCGCAGTTGCCCATCACCACCGTCGTCGTCCCATGAATCGATGACGGCATGAGGTCGTCGTCCCAGGAGATCTGGCCGTCGAAGTGCGTGTGCAAGTCGACGAATCCAGGGGTGACGATGTGCCCGCGCGCGTCGAGGCGCTCGTTCGCTTCGTGACCGGAAAGATCGCCTATGGCTGCGATCGTTCCGTCTTGAACGGCGACGTCCGCAAGGCGCGGCGCGGCTCCGGTTCCATCGACGAGCAAACCTCCGAAAATCAGTAAATCAAACGCCATGGTCCGTCCTTTCGCGCCGAAGTTTCGGCGGGTCGGAGTATGGCATGGAGGAGCGTTGCGATCAGGGGACGATTGCGGTCCCGCCCTAAAGCGCGCGCGAGGCTACGTAGGCCATCAGGCGCGCGTGAAGGTCTTGCGTGATGCGGTTCAATTGTTCGACACCCTCTTCGCTCACGGAAAACCCGCCACCACCGCGGCACACGAGGCGCCGTGCAACCTCGAGCTGGAGGGCGAAGCGGTGTTCAACCGGACGCCCATGCCGTGCGAGTGAATAGCCCCCCGCAAAGGGCGCCTCGAGGGCGACGGACAGGCCATGTGCCTCGAGGGCGTCGGCAACG
>CANMZR010000247.1 GCA_947502375.1 Polyangiaceae bacterium | reverse complement strand
GGTCGATTCCCGTCCTCTGGTTTGGCTTCAAACTCCTTGCTTTCTCGCATTTCGTGGGTCGAAAGTAACTTCCATGATGTCCATTCGGAAACTTCGGCGGAGAACCTGGCTTCGCGGCGTCCTCGCGATGGGTGCCCTCTTCAGTGTTTTGTTGCTATGCGCGCAGAGCCTGCGGGCTCAACCGGCCCGAGGGCGCGCTTCTGCCGCCGCGCCTGAGACAGCGCCGCCCGTCAGCTCCGCTTCTGCCGCCGCGCCTGAGACAGCGCCGCCTGCCAGCTCTCCCGCCGCCGCGCCCGCCGATGGTCCTCCAAAAACCCCGAGTCAGGTGGCCGTGGGTATTTACGTCAATCAAATTTACGAACTGTCCTTGAAGGACAATAAAATCGTCATCGATTTCTGGCTTTGGTTCCGTTGGACGAACGACGCCTTGAAGCCCTACGAAACCTTCGAAATCAAGAACGCGCGGATCGACAGCAAAGGGGACGTCGCACTGAAAAAGGTCGGTGACGTCAACTATGGATACTTGCGCGTCGTCGCGAACCTTACGCAATTCTGGGACGTGCGGACCTACCCACTCGACTCGCACGTTGTCAACATCATGGTCGAGGACGTCGATAATGAGACGAATCGCCTTGTTTACGTCCCTGACGTCGAAGCATCCGGGATTGGCGAAGACGTCTCAGGATTGGCCTTCGCCCTCAGCCAGGGGACGCCGAGGGTGGCGCCGGCCACCTATCGAAGCAACTATGGAGACCCGTCTCTTTCCGCGCGCAATTCAACGGAATACTCGCGGTTCACGCTGCCGCTGCAATTCAAACGCGAGGGACTCGGATACTTCATCAAGACCTTCTTCGGTCTGTTCGTGGCAGCGTCGATCGCTTTCCTCGCGTTCTTCATGAAACCAATCGATCTCGATCCGCGTTTTGGGTTGGGTGTCGGTGCGATTTTCGCGGCGATTGCCAGTGAGTACGTGATCGTCGGCGCCTTGCCAGAGTCTTCCGGATTGTCGCTGGCAGACAAACTGCACGTCATTGCATTCTCGGCTATTCTATTGTCAATCGTGCAATCAACTTACTCACTCTACTTGTTTACAAACAACAACGAAGAAAAGTCGAAGAAGCTCGATTTCCTGTCGGCCATCCTGGTGCCGTCTGGCTACCTCTTCGCCACCGTGCTTGCGGTGCTCCTGCGCTGAGTCGACGTCGCTGGCGGGGTAAGTCGGAGGCGGCTCGCGCCATTCACTGCCCTCGCGCTTTCACACGCGGCAAATCGCTGATGGGCGGCAAGGGCCATGCGTCACGTGTGCAACACAATAGCGGCCAAATCGTCATCACGCTCCCTGACTGCCGCCTTCGTTATTATTGTTGTTGTACGTGAACAGATTGTCCCAGATCTCGTCAACGCGCCGACAAGACTCATCCAGTCCTAAAACTCGCCAGACCGCAGGGTCGCTGTGCGTTGTTCCGCCAGGGCTCGCCAGGCCGAGGGTGCACAATTTCCCGAGGCCATCGTCGATCTCGAAGTCCACTTTGACATCGTGGTTTTTTTCGAGCCAGGTTTCAATGGTGTCGTCGAGCTGGATCCTCGTTAAGCCCTGAGGGTTCGTAAGTAAAAAATAATATGCCAGGAGCGCCTCCTTGCATTCTTCTTCTTCCGCGCTATCGATTAAATGATGAAGCACACCCTCGTTGTTGTCTAGGTTCTTGAAGTAAAGGTTGTCCGCCAGCGTCTTCATGAAAAAGATCTTACGGTTTTTAAATTTCATCCACTGCCTGCCCATGAAGCTCGCGATCCCAAAGATGGCCATGGCGGCGGCGGCCAACGCGGCGCCTTGTTCCGGCGAAAAGTGCGCGTAAACGACGGGCGCGCCACCCGCATTCAACTTGGTCTTCATCAAGGACCAAACCAGCGTCGCGGCGAGCGCGAGTGACACGGCTCCCTTCACGAGGACCATGACCCCGCCGAGGAGTCCCGGGGTCAAGAGAAGCGCCCAGTCGCGAGGTTTCATGCGTGTCTCGGTGTTCGGAAACAGCATTTCGAGATCGGCCTTGGGCACATCTTTGAAAAGCTTCATCGCGACGGAGCCGGGCTCGAACGGAAGCTTCACGGGCTTTTGTTTGGTTTTTTTTCTCTTGGCCTCAAAATATTCGCGGTTTTTGAAGCGAACGAGAATCACGACGCGCTCGAAAGTCGGCACCGGCACTTTCTTTTTTCGAAAAAACCAATGTTCAACCTCCGCCTCCTTCACAACGTCACCGCGCCGAAAAAGCACAACGCGCGAGAAGTCGTTGAAGTCCACGAAGAGGCTAATCCAGAAAAGAGACTCCTCACGTAGCGCGTGCTCAACCTCGGCATCGGTGATCGCCTCGTAGTTGGCACCGTTCAAGACATGGGTGAGGTCAGCCATCAGCACAGCTTCGTGCTGGCTCAGCGCAGCAGCGTCATAAACGCGCTTGGTCTTGGTGTCCCGGTCAGGATTGAACGGAAAGTAACTATTTTTCATCAGTTCCAGTTTTTTGTGGAACTCGAAATGATAGAGGGACTCGAGGACTTTGGTGAAGTTACGGAACTTCTCGCATTGGGCTGCGTCGAGCGCCCCGTCTTCGCACAAGAACTCAATGAGCTCAGCTTTGCGATATGGGATGAAACGGCTGCGGTCCGTATATTCTGCCATTTTTGTCTCGTAGAGCTTGGATGATCGGCGAACGTTCAACTTAGCAAATGTGTTGAATGTCAGGCACGAAAAGACCACCGTAAAGGCCCGTCGCGTGGAGTGACGCTGAAGTTGCGAACACGCGCGGGGCTTGCGAGGAGGGCGAGCGTGCCTGCGACGAACTTATTTACCGCGTTCCGGAAGATGCCTGGCGGTGACGATATCTCGGCCGAAAAGCGCGGCGAGTTTGCTATCCTGCCGGGGCGATGCGCGTCCTTTTTCTTGCCCCTAGCTATCCCCCCGAGATGATCGAGTATTGCCGCGGCCTTGCGGAGGTGGGGGCAGAGGTCATCGGTGTCGGGGACACCCCGCGCGAGCGCTTGCCAGCCTCGGTCAAACGCTACTTGACGGACTACGTCGCCGTGCCGCGCATTCTGGACGAGGACGACGTGCTCGCCAGGGCGACGGCCGCGTTACGCGGGCACCGCATCGACAGGGTGTGGACGAACTGGGAGCCGCTCGTCCTGCTCGCTGCGAAGCTTCGCGAGCGCTGGGGTATTCCCGGTATGAGCGTGGATGCCGTCAACGGATTTCGCGACAAAGAACTGATGAAGGAGCGCGTGCGGGCAGCGGGCTTGCGGACACCCAGGTCGGCTAGGGCCTTCACCGCCGACGACGTGCGGGCCGCGGCCGAGCACATTGACTACCCGTTGATCGTCAAGCCCATCGCAGGGGCTGGCAGTGCGAACACGTACCGCTGCGGTGACCGGGGGGAGCTCGAGCGGGTCATCGGCATGATGCGCGGGGTCACCGAAACGAGCGTCGAGGAGTACATCGAGGGCGAGGAATTCACCTACGACACTGTCTGCATCGAGGGTCGGCCCGCCTATGAAAACGTGTCGCAGTATTTGCCGAAGCCCTTGGAGGCGCGCTCGAACGAGTGGGTCAGCCCGGTCATCATTACTGTGCGTGATTTACGACAAGCAAAGATTCAAAAGGGCCTGCAGCTAGGCCGTAAGGTGCTTGGGGCGCTAGGAATGGGTAGCGGCTTCACTCATATGGAGTGGTTTTACACACCGAAGGGCGAGGTCGTTTTTGGTGAGATCGGGTGCCGACCGGGTGGCGCTCACCTCGTCGACCAGATGAACCATACCTCGGACATCGACCTTTTTCGCGAGTGGGGGCGCGTCGCCGCGTGGAACTCCTTCGAGGCGCCGACGACCCGCAACTACAACTGCGGCATTATCTTTAAGCGTGCGAAAGGCCAGGGGCGCATCACCAAGATTTTTGGCCTCGAACACTGGAAGGAGCGGTATGGGCGCTTTCTCGTGGACGACCAGCTTTTGCGCCCCGGTAGCCATCGGCGGGACTGGAAACAGACGCTTGTTTCCGATGGGTTTCTGCTCGTTCGTCATCCGGATTGGGATGCCGCGAAGGAGATCTGCTTTGCGGCTGCGACGGACATCACGATGTTTGCCAGCTAGCGTGCCGAACGAGCCCGTATTGTGGAAGCGTGTGCCGTGTAGACGGCCGCGCGGGTTGCCATGGTTGTGTCGATTGCAGTGTTGTTTGTGGTGAGGTACGAGGTTGAGGTCAGGTGAGGTTTTTCTACCCTGCCCCGTTCCTTAAGCGTGACGGGGTTTCTTTTTTTCCACCGCCTCCCCCACCCTGGGTGGGAACATACGTTTGTCGCCGTGAGGTTTCAGGAAAGTTCACGAAACGGACGTGAGAGCACGGTTGCGGCGTTTTTGGGCGTGACGGGGTTTCTTTTTTTCCACCGCCTCCCCCACCCTGGGTGGGAACATACGTTTGTCGCCGTGAGGTTTCAGGAAAGTTCACGAAACGGACGTGAGAGCACGGTTGCGGCGTTTTTGGGCCTTCGTTCTCGCGGCAGCTAGCGGTTGAAGAGCATTTGCACCGCCACACGCGGCTTCGGTTCGCCTTCGGCCATGAGGACGCCGGCGATCCCGAGACGGGTGCCGTGTTCAAACGCACGGCTCGCGAGGTTGACCGTTTCGCCGGCGAAGCTCGGTTTGCGAAACACCAACTCGACGAAGCGCGGGAGCATCACCGTGGATTGCCCTAACGCGGCGAAGCGCCGGAGCGCCGCTCGCTCAAAGAGCTCAGGGTAGACCAGCGAATTGACGTGCTGGTTCGAGTCCGTTTGGCCAAGGCCAAAAACGACCGGCGCGGCGTCGAGCATGAGCATGTCATCGAGCCAGTGCGCACCCTCTGGCAACACCAAGAGCTCCGCAGCCGCTCGCCATTCGTGACGGGCTTCGGGCACCGGCGGCAAGCCATGCCCCTCAAACCGGAGGACCTTGCGCTCGCCTGGCGGTGCGAACAGGCGGGTAAACACGTGCTCCGCAAACACGCGACCCACGTGCAGGCGCGCTCCCGCCCCATCCGGTGGCGGGCCGTACGTCATGCCGCACACGCCGTGCACGTCGAGCCATAGATTCAAAAGAAGTCGATCGACCGCGCCGTTCACATCGACAGTGTGAGCGAGCTGGAACCCCGCGCTACCTTCCACGGGCTTGGCGATGGAGATCGGCGATTGAAGGCTTTCGATGACGAGACGAGAGAGGATCGGAAGCACCCCGTCGGCGAGCAAACCATGGTAAATCGCGTGATGGGCGAGCACGGTTCGCCACAGCACCTCGCCGAGGCCGTGTGGCAGCCCGCGCAGCATGATGCGACCGTCTTGGGACACGTCCTCGAAGCGCAGGCCGAGTTGACCGACAGCACATTGGTCGGGAGGCAACTCGGGTCGAACGGGGACGGTGAACATCGTTGAGCGGTGGCGTTTAGCACGGGCAGCTGCGGGCGCTCGCCCGTTCAGAGCGCAACAGCGCTGGAACATCTTTGGGGGAGGCTCTGCCTCGCCTTACCCGTCGTTCGCGTGGGGCACACGGGGCCTTCGTCGGTGCACATCACGAGACCAAACCCGCCCTTTTTATGGCGTTTTTGGAAAGACGCCGGCGAAAAAGTCACTCGCAGCTATTTCTTCGGCGGACGGGTCCGGCGGAGGATCTTGAACTCCACGCGGCGATTGCGCTTTCGGTCTTCATCGGTGCGTCCCGGTGAGAGGGGCTTGCTCGAACCATAACCCCGAGCGGCAAGTCGCTTGTCGGAAATGCCTCGCTTGACGAGCCCATCGAGCACCGCTCTCGCGCGATTTTGCGAAAGATACTGGTTCTTCACCGCGTCACCAGCATCGTCCGAATGGCCCTGGATCTCGAGGAGCTCGACGTCCATATTTTCAGACAGCAACGCCTTGACAGCATCCAAGACGGGGAAACTCTCCTCGAGAATGATGCTCTTTTCGACCGCGAACTCCAGGCGCTGATTGATCACGATTTCAGCCGCACCGATGACGGCGCGCGGGCAGCCGTGGTTCTTCGCATTCTCGTTGGCAAAGCCGAAGACGGCGGCACAGGCGTCGTGCCGATCCGCAATCGTGTCATGATCCTTGTCGGGGCAACCGCGGTCTGCGCCCTTGACGACCTTCGAGCCGGCCTCGGCGGGGCAGCCGTCCTGCCCGTCGTCGATGCCATCCTCGTCGGTGTCCGCGGGGCAGCCGTTTTTCTTCGGGTTCTTGTTCGCGACGCCGGCAACGGAGACACAAGCGTCCGTGCTATCGGAGAAGGAGTCCCCGTCGCTGTCGGGCGGTGGGGGCGGACAACCGTTTTTCGTGGAGTCCGTCGAGGCGATGCCGGAGGTGTGTGGGCAAGCGTCTTTTGGATCGACGAAACCATCCCCGTCGGTGTCCGGAGGCGGCTCAGCTTCCCTGGCAAGCTCGTCGACGAGGGGCGAATAAGCTAGCCGCACCAACCCGCGAGCTTCCGGCGAGCCAATCGCGCGAGTCAACCCGCTACCGCCCGCTAAGCCGGCAACGAAATGCTTCAAAAAACGCGCTTGAGCGCCGAGGAGCACTTCGGCGGCGGGGCCAGAGGACAGGTCGAGTTCGCCGTCGAGCACGTTGCCCTTGATGAGGTCCACGCCGCCATGAAACTCAGGGCCTATGAAAAGCGCGCCATTCATGAGGGAGAGCCCAAGCCCGGCGGCATAGGTAAGACTCGTCGGATCTTCGGAGCGACGCACGTGCGTGCCGACATGAGCGCCGTAACGGAGGCTCTTGAACCGACCCCCAACTTGCAACGTTGGCTGCGCGTGCACATAGCCTTCCCCGCCCCACGCATCGGTCGCTGTCGGAAGATAAACCAAACCGGCAAGGGCCAGTTGAAACGGGTCCGTCGCGTGCCCAAAGAGCCGAGCCCGCAGGCCGACGCGCAGCTCGCCGACCGCCGCGCCCTCGGTCGGGGCAAGCTCGCGCGTAGCGGACAACGCCACGATGTCACCCGTTTGTGCGAGTGCGAACGGGGCGTCCACCGAGAACAGGAAACGATTCGCAATGGCGAAGGAAACCGAGGCGTGAGCGAGAAGACGTTCGGCCGACGGACTCGCTAGTTCCTTTCCGGCCTCATCGGTCAAAACGAACGAACGGTGTGAAAAGTCAAACGTGAGCTGCCCGCGCGGCGCGAGGTGGCCATCGACGTTCGCTCCGTACACCGCGAAAAACGCATCACCCGCCGCGGGGGTGTCGTACCGGGACATGACCGCTTGTTGAGCGTGCGCCGCCGTGGCAAGGCCGAGCCCGCTTGCAACACTCAAAACCCGAACGAAGTTTTGTGGC
>CANMZR010000246.1 GCA_947502375.1 Polyangiaceae bacterium | reverse complement strand
CGCTGCTCTTCGGCGCGCTCGGAATCCCCGCGAAAAATGTGGATCGCGTCGTACGGGCAATCAAGCTCGCAGAGGGTGCAGCCAACGCACTTTTTCGTGATGACCTCGGAAATCTCGAAGTGATGTCCGTCCGTCAGGCGAACCATCTTGAGCGCATCGAACGGGCAGGCCCACACGCACCACTCGCAGCCGACGCACGATTGCAGGTCGACGAAGGCGACGGGGCGCTCAACGGCTTTCAGGTTTTCGCAGAGGTTGCCCTCGTGGTCGTAGATGGCCTCATCCGGGCAAACGACGCCGCAAGCCCCGCAATCGATGCAAAGTTCGGGATCGATGACGTGAAGCATCTTACGTTCGCCGGTGATGGCGTTCGTTGGACAGCGCCGGATGCATGCCGTGCAACCGGTGCAATTTTCAGTGATGATGAATGCCATGAGCCGCTTTTGAAAGATGCCTCGACTCGGGTCGGGCGTCCAGCGAAACGAGTACGTGTCTCGGTCCGCAGGTAGCCCGCCACCTCAAAGGTCGGTATTGAACGGTTTCGCCGTGGCCACTGGCGGCGGTGGCGGCTCCACTGGCTTCGACACCGGGACGACCGGGGCGGTGGGGCGACTGACAACGCCCACCGGCTTCGAGGTTCCAGTGACTTCGAACGGCTGCGGTCGGAAAGTCTGCCTGCTGGCGACGCCGGAAGACCCTGCGGGGGCATCCTTGACTTCCATCGTCGCCGCAGACGCCGTGGGTGCTGGTGTGTCCAAAGCTGTGCTCAAAACGGAGTCACTCGGCACCGAAGGGGTCGATGGCGGGACCGCGCTCCCCAATTGGGGCTCTGGCGTCGTCGTCCCCTGTGTGGGCTGTCTGCCTTGAACGAAAAGATGCGCGGCAAAGCCAACGGCTCCGAGAAGCGCTCCGCCGACCATGGCGATGCTGAACTTGAGCCAAATGCGCCGTCTCGACCGCGGCGCGGTGGGCGGAAAACCGGGACGCGAAGGCGCAAGAAAGGGGCTATCTGCCACAAGTTTGCTGCTCCCGGCGGGTGCAGCCGAGGCATTCGGCACCTTGGGCGCCAAGCCCGATGCTGCTGGTTTGGAGTGCTTCGCTTGTTGAAATGGGCTTGGAAGTTCTTGGGTCCCCGGCCCATCGCTCGACTCGACTCGCTCAGCCCACTCGACGAGCGCCGCTTTGAATTCCCGGGCGTTTTGGAAGCGGCCCTCCGGTTCGCGGGTCATCGCTCGCTCCACCAGTCCCTTAAAGTGCAGGTCAATACCTGGCACGACCTGGTCCAGCGGTTCTGGCTGTTCGAGCACAATTTTAAAGAGCAGTTCGTTGAAGGAACCCGCGTTGAAAGGCACGCGTCCGGTCACCATCTGGTACGCGACGACGCCGATCGAATAGAGATCGCTGCGCGCGTCAACCAGCCCCCCCTTCGCTTGCTCTGGCGACATGTAATAGGGCGTGCCCACCACCGCGCCGGTGCGCGTCATGCTCATCTCTGCGTCCAAGGCGGAAAACTTCGAGACGCCGAAATCAAGCAATTTAACGAAATCTGTTCGACCCGCGTTTTGCTTCAAGATGTAGATATTGTCTGGCTTCAGGTCGCGATGGATGATGCTCGCGTCGTGCGCGGCGGCAAGGCCTTCGAGGGCTTGGATGAGCAGCGGTGCGCTTTGCTCGGGGCTCAGTCGACCGAGGCGCTTGATGCGCGCCGTGATGTCCTCGCCGTCGAGATATTCCATCACCATGTAGCGTTCGCCTGAGTAGAGGCTGCCGATGTCCAGCACCTCCACGATGTGCGCGGAGCCGATGCGACCCGCCGCTTGTGCCTCGCGCTCGAAGCGCTGGACGGCATCCTGATTGCCCGCCACGGCGGCGTGCAAGACCTTGATGGCCACGCGCCGTTTGATGCGCGTGTTCTCACCCTCGTAAACGGCACCCATTCCACCTTCGCCAATGGCGCGAACGATCCGGTATTTGCCGTCGACGACTTCTCCAGATTGCAGGGTCATAATTCGAGGTGCCAGATTCTACTGATAATGGATCGGACAGGCCACTGATCTAAGCTAAGCCCTCAAAGGACGGTTTTAATAAGGCGCGGTGGTGGGCGTTTCGGCGGGCTTGGGTTCGGTGGTCGCCAGGAAGAGGTGGCCGGACCGGGGGGCAGGTCGCCTTCGGCGGACGGGCGCTCGTGCGGCGTATCGCTCGGAGCCGGAGCGACTTCGCCGAGTTGGCTCGATGGCGGCGTGGCCATGACCGGGTCGGGACCGGTGGAGCTTGCGGAGGTCGCCTGTTCGCGGAGGCGCTGGCTCACGTCGGCTGACGCACCAGGTCCATTGGGCGAACGGGCTCCGGGGCGGATGGGCGACAGCAAGCACCAGGCGACCCCCATTCCGAGCAGCAGGCATCCTGCTGCGCCGAACACCAGGACCCGACGGAAGGCTGGTTTCCCGACCTTCTGGGGACCCCGGGCGGCGACCGAGTGGTCGGCCGGGCTGCCCGTAACGCTGACCTCAGAAATGGCGCCGTCGCTGGCGTCGTCCATCCGACGCTCACCCCCGGGAAACCGCGCCCCGCGATCGACAAGGAGCGTGCGGCCATCCACCTCATCGCTCGCCGTCGGTGGCGTCAACGCCGAAGTTTCAAGGTCTGTACCGGTGTGAAGCCACTTTGAAAGCGCGTCGCGAAAACTGCCTGCCGTCTGGTACCGGTCGCTCGGTGCTCGCGCCATCGCGCGGCGTAAAATGCGACCGAAGGCCGGGTCGAGATTCGGCACGAAGTTCTCCGGTGGGGGGGCTGGCTCGAGGACGATCTTGAACATGAGATCGTTGAAAGTTGGGGCGTTGAATGGCTTTTGGCCGGTGACCGCTTCGTAAAGAATGACACCCACTGCGTAGAGGTCGCTCCGGCTGTCGATGTCCTTGGCACCCGTCGCTTGTTCGGGCGCGATGTAGAACGGCGTGCCCATGCTCCCGTCCGTTTTCGTCAGGCTCAACGAACCATCAAGCGAATCGAACTTCGAGATGCCAAAATCCAGCAGCTTGACGAGGCTTCCGTGGCCGCCTTCCTCGTGACAGAGAAAAACATTTTCCGGTTTCAGATCCCGATGCACGAGCTCCGCCGCGTGTGCGCTTTCCAGGCCCGTGAGCGCTTGTTGAATCCACGGGATGATCTCCCGCGGCGTCATGCGACCCTTGGCGGTGAGGTGCGCACCCAGCGATTTGCCCTCTAAATAGTCCGTGACGATGTAAAATCCTCCATCGGGAAGCGGGCCGACGTCGAGAACTTCGACGATGTGGGGTGAGCCGAGGCGCGCTGCTGTTCGCGCCGCTCGCTCGTAGCGTTCCACGTTGTCCGGCCGAATCAATGCCGACGGTGGGAGAGCTTTGAGGGCGATTCGGCGCTCCCCGTGAACGGTGGCTCCCTCGTACACCTCGCCTTTCGGACCACTGCCGAGCGAACGCACGATCCGGTACTTATCGGAAACGATTTGGCCTGTTTCGAACTTCACGGCGGCGTGGACCTTATCGAACGATGCCGAAGGATGCGAGCGGAACGAGTGAAGCTCCCAGCGGGTTACCGAGATGCCCGAGCGTTTTTCCTCGGTGAATCAACGTGTCGGCGAGGTCGTTTCCCGCTGCGACGGGCGCCCCCGCGCGGGCAGGAGTCCTCGCTGAAACGAGACGAAACGTAACCGTTCACGTTCACGCACTTGTTCACGTTCACGCTTCAGCACAATTACGACAGGTTCGTGGTTGCGCTCGGAATCCCGGCTGCGCTAAGGAAAGAATTCACCCACGAAGCCGACCTTAAGCTTCGTATGTCTTTGTTCAGAAAAAAGAGCCAGGAAAGAGCATTGTATGAATACGGTAAAAAAATTAGCACTGGTCTGGGGCGCGCTCATCGTGCCCGCTTTCGGCTTTTCGGCCACGTTCGCCGAGCCTGAGGCCGATGCGGCATGCGGCTGCTTGATCAAGTATCACGACTGTCTCCACAAGGTGGCAGCCGGGGACGGGAGCGCACTCGCTTGTTTGACCGGACTTACAAAGTGCGGAAATGAATGCAGCGATAAAAAGGAGTGCAAGGAGGACTGCCGCGACGCAAAGAAAGAGGGCTTGAAGGCCTGCGAAGAGGGGCATGACGAAACGAAGTGTCCGCTCGGCGGCCCGGAGCACAAGGAATGCAAAAAGCACGCAGGCAAGCTCCTCGCAGATTGTAAGGCTGGCGTGACCGATGCGAAGCATGACTGTAAGGAAGACTGCAAATAGTCTCCGGTCACAGAAGTTCGCAGGCGAATTCACACACCCCCGTTTGTTGCGAAGGCTCGTCATGGCGCCGCGCTACGAAGCCTTCTTGTTCCGGGGGTGCGGGTACGTTTCGAGTGGGGTGAAGCGCTGATTCACCTCACTCGCTTTCGCGCATCAAAAGCGGCGGGCGAGGTTCATTGAGACCGGTGAGCTGTTCGCGCCGTTTCAGGAGTGCCTCAGGTGCGGACGGCGCTTAGCTCGGGAACTTTCGCTGGAACGGACGCCGTTCGTTGGGAGTCTGTCCTTGAATGGACGTGTCCGACCGCCAAGGTTCCACGAACCGTGGAGGGCTTTCGGTGGCGTGGGAGCGCTGCTCGGCGCCTCATGATTCGGCGTAATCTAGGCCATCGACGCCGAACGGCGGTAGGCGAGTGGCATGGAGTTCGGTGTCGATAGGTTGGCGGGTTGTCAGCGCCTTTTGGCGGAGCTCCGCACAAAGAAAGTCGGCGTCCTCTGCCACGCGGCCAGTGTCGATCGGCGTCTCGTGCACGTGCTCGATGTCCTCGCCGAGCTCGCCGTTCGTCCCTCGCTGTTGTTCGCTCCGGAACACGGGTTTGGTGCCGCAGCACAGGACATGGCAACGATCGGTGACGAATTCGAGCCGACGACCGGCGCCCGGATCGTGAGCCTTTATGGCTCGGAGCTCGCGGAGCTTGTGCCGGGTGAGCGCGACCTGGCTGAAGTCGAGCTGCTATTGGTCGATCTTCAGGATGTGGGTTCGCGGTATTATACGTTCGTTTGGACTGCGCTCCTGGCGGTTCGAGCAGCAGCGAAAGTTGGCGTCCACGTGGTGCTGCTCGACCGACCGAATCCCCTCGGCCGCGTCACCGAAGGCCGACGCCAAGACCGGGGATTCACGTCATTCGTCGGTTGGGAGCGCGTGCCCGTTCGCCATGGTCTCACGCTCGCGGAGCTCGTGTGCCTCTTCGCCGCCGAGGATGGCCTTTCCCTCGGTCCGGCTGGCGCTGTCAGTGTGCTCGCCGTCTCCGGCTGGGACGGCGCGAGCCACGACGCGGGGGACCGACCTTGGGTATTGCCCTCGCCCAATATGCCCACCATCGATACGGCACGGGTCTATCCGGGTGGCTGTCTTCTTGAAGGGACGAATCTTTCCGAAGGGCGGGGACATACGCGGCCGTTCGAGGTGTTCGGCGCACCTTTTGTGGATGGTAAGAAGCTTGCGAAAGCCTTCGAGTCACTGGGTTTCGAGGGCCAGATCCTCCGGCCGCTTTCGTTCATCCCGACGTTTCACAAGCACGCGGGCAAGGTGTGCGGCGGCGTCGAGGTGCATCCGCTCGATGCACGTTTTCGCCCGGTCGCCGTTTACACCGCACTCATCGCCCTGGCGGAGCGCTTGGCACCGCTCGAGTTTCGGTTTCGGACCGAGCGCTATGAGTTTGTCGACGGCATACCGGCGTTCGATTTGCTGACGGGTTCGAGCTGGGCGCGCGACGCTATTCTCGGCGGCGAAGACGTGGGCACGCTCGCCGAGTACGTTTCCGCGGTCGATCCAGAGTGGGAGGCGGATGCCCGCGTCGCTCGTGAGCGAGCTGCCCGGGCCGCTTGGTGACGCTCAAACGGACGTTGATGTTCTTCGACTTCAAAGAGGGCGCACTCCCAGCGTGAGCTTGCTGAGAGCGGCCTTGTAGTCCGCGGGCGTGTTGAGGTTCACGAGCGAAGAAAGCGCAGGATCGTCGGCGGCAACGCGTGGATCTGCCAGCAATTCGTCAGCAAAAACGTAACGAGTCAACGATTGTTCCGCGAGTGCCAGCGCCCTTCGCTCGCCAGTTTCGATAAGGCTTCGAGCACGCGTCCAGAGGCTCGTTCGATACGCTGCCGTGAGCGGATGCACTCGGCCGCCGACGTTCGGGAGAGCGGCGTCATCGTGGCATAGCGTCGCCAGTCGGAGAGCGAAGCTCGCGGAAAAAAACGGCGCGTCCGCGGTCGTGACGAACGCGAGTCTCGCGTGCGGGGCGGTTGCCGCGAGGCCGACCGCGAGCCCTTCGAGCGGGCCGCGCCCTTGGCTCGTGTCGCGAACGACCACCGCGTCTTTGGGTAGCACCGGGAGCAATTGTCCCACCGCGGCCACCACGATGATGAGCGGAGTCACTTCGCGAACAAGCCCGACGATCCGCTGCAGCAGCGTCTCGTCTCCGAATGTCAGCCAGGCTTTCGAGGCGCCCATGCGCACGCTCTTGCCGCCGCATAGGATCACGCAGCCAAGCTCGATCACGAGCGAAGCTTGCCTTTGCCGAGTTGCGTCAGCGGCTGCGAGCGGGCGAGTTGACCGCAAGCGGCGTCCACGTCACCGCCGCCCGAATAGCGAACGATGCTGCCTACACCACCCGCACGCAAGGTCACTCGGAAGGCCTCGAGTGCCGCCTCTGAGGACCGTTCGAAGGAAGTCCCATCGACTTGATTCCAGGGGATGAGGCTCAGTCGCGGACGCACCCCGACGCGCTCGGTGAAGCTTCGCAGCGTCGTGGCGAGTGCGGTCGCCGCAGCCTCGTCATCGTTCACGCCGGCGAGCATCGTATAGGCCCACATCGGTGCCGAGCGCGTCAATCGAGCGTGCTCGGCCACTGCCTCCAGCACTTCTTCGAATGGGTGGGCGCGGTCGATGGGCATCAAGGCCTCACGGCGCCCGGGCCGGACGTCGCCAATGGACAGCCCCAGGCGCGCTTCGGGAACTTCGTGGGCGAGCCGCCGAATGCCCGCTGGGAGTCCGGCGGTGCATACGGTGATGTTGCGACGGTCGATCGACTGAAGGACGCGGTCGCGCGCGGTGCGCAGGTTGCCTTTGGGGTTTTCCACCGCCGAGAAGTCGACGTTGGCCGGCGGACGCGGCACCACCTGGCACAGCAGCACTTCACGCAAGGCTTTGCCGCGCAAGGTGGCCGAGCTGCGGCCCGGGTGCGAGTGACCGGCCAGGAAGCTGATGTGCGTTAGCAAGCCCATGCGCGGGCTGCCTTCGGGGAACTCGTACGGGCTCCAGCCCGGCGAGGTGGGAAGCTTGTAGATCGCCGCCAGCGAGGGCGACAGGAACGTCTCGCGCG
>CANMZR010000245.1 GCA_947502375.1 Polyangiaceae bacterium | reverse complement strand
CCTGCGTGACACGCTCATGGCCGACAAGGTCAAGACGCAAGAAGACTCGATCCTCGAGATTTATCGTCGTCTTCGCCCGGGTGATCCGCCCACGCTGGAGACTGCGCGCTCGCTCTTCGAGAACCTGTTCTTCAACGAAGAGCGCTACGACCTCTCGCGGGTTGGCCGGCTCAAGCTGAACTACAAGTTCTATCGCGATCTCCCGGATGATCAGAAGCCCGGCCTCGATGTCCCCGTCCTCACGCCGCAGGACATCCTCGAGACGGTGCGCCACCTGATCGAGCTGAAGAACGGCCGCGGGTCGGTCGACGACATCGACCATCTCGGTAACCGCCGCGTTCGCGCGGTAGGTGAGCTGATGGAAAATCAGTACCGCGTTGGCTTGGTCCGCATGGAACGCGCGATCAAGGAGCGCATGAGCATGTCGCAAGAGATCGACACGCTGATGCCTCACGACCTCATCAACTCGAAGCCCGTGAGCGCGGTTGTTAAGGAGTACTTTGGCTCCTCGCAGCTCTCGCAGTTCATGGATCAGACCAATCCGTTGAGCGAGGTGACGCACAAGCGTCGTCTGTCGGCTCTCGGGCCTGGCGGTTTGACCCGCGAGCGTGCCGGTTTCGAGGTGCGCGACGTTCACGCGACTCACTACGGGCGTATCTGCCCCATCGAGACGCCGGAAGGTCCGAACATCGGTCTCATCGCTTCGCTCTCCACCTTTGCGCGTGTCAACGACTACGGCTTTGTCGAGACGCCTTACCGTCGCGTTTTCGACGGAAGCGTTACGGATGAGGTTCAGTGGTTCAGCGCGCTCGAGGAAGAAGGCAAGTACATCGCGCAGGCGACCGCGCCGGTCGATGCGAAGGGGCGCTTTGACGAGAACGCCGTTTCGGCGCGTTACAACGGTGACTTCAAGATTGTTCCTCGCGAGATGATCAATCTGATGGACGTCGCGCCGCAGCAGATGGTGAGCGTCGCCGCGGCGCTCGTTCCGTTCCTCGAGCACGACGACGCCAACCGCGCCCTCATGGGTGCGAACATGCAGCGTCAGGCCGTACCGTTGATCAAGACGGAAGCGCCGCTCGTCGGCACTGGCATGGAGATCCGTGCGGCGCGCGACTCTGGGATGTGTGTCCTGGCGCGCCGTGAGGGCATCATCGAGAGCATGGATGCGACCCGCATCGTCGTTCGCCCCACCGGCGAAGGCAGTGAGGTGCCGGACATCTATCATCTCATCAAGCACCAACGCTCGAACCAGTCCACCTGCTATACGCAGAAGCCGATTGTGCGCTCAGGCGACCGCGTCAAAGTCGGCGACGTCCTGGCGGACGGACCGGCGATCGACATGGGCGAGCTCGGGCTGGGGCAGAACGTGCTCGCGGCATTCATGCCGTGGCTCGGTTACAACTTCGAGGACTCGATCCTCATCTCCGAGCGCATCTCGAAGGACGACATCTTCACTTCGATTCACATCGAGGAGTTCGAGTGCGTCGCTCGTGACACGAAGCTCGGCAAGGAGGAGGTCTCCAGGGACATTCCGAACGTCGGTGAAGAGGCCCTCAAGGATCTCGACGAAGCGGGCATTATCCGCGTCGGTGCCGAGGTCAAGCCCGGTGACATTCTGGTGGGCAAGGTCACGCCAAAGGGCGAGACGCAGCTTTCGCCTGAAGAAAAGCTCCTACGCGCGATTTTCGGAGAGAAGAGCGGTGACGTCCGCGATAGCTCCCTGAAGGTTCCCCCGGGCGTGAGCGGCATCGTCATCGATGCGCGTGTGTTCAACCGAAAAGGCCAGGACAAGGACAGCCGGGCTCGTGAGATCGAGGACACCGAGCGGGCCCGCGTCGAGCGAACTCGGGAGGAGGAGATAAAGATTCTCCGAGACTCGTTCTATCGCCGCCTCAAGGAAATCCTGAAGGGGAAGACCACCGAGGGCAAGCTCGTTGATGACAAGGGCAAAGTCCTACTCGCCAAGGGCGACGTCCTCGACGACGCGAAGCTCGATGAAGTTCCGCGCAAGTACTGGGGTGAGATTGCGGTCGAAAACACCGAAAAGGTTCAGCAGATCCTGCGAGATCTCGAGGACCTCGTGCGCGGTCGCGAAGAGCACTTCCGCGACAAGATCGACAAGTTGACGCGTGGTGATGAGCTGCCTCCGGGCGTCATCAAGATGGTGAAGGTCTATATCGCCATCAAGCGTAAGCTTCAGGTCGGCGACAAGATGGCCGGTCGGCACGGCAACAAGGGTGTCGTCTCGCGCATTCTGCCCGAGGAGGACATGCCCTACACCGAGGACGGCACCCCGGTGGACATCGTTCTCAACCCGCTCGGCGTCCCGAGCCGTATGAACATCGGACAGATCCTCGAGATCCATCTTGGCTGGGGCGCTTACACCCTTGGCAAGCAGATCGAAGCGATGCTGCACGAAAAGCGTCACGCGGACGAGATTCGGAAGTTCATGCTCGTCGTCTACAAGGGCGACAAGGATGCGGAGGCGTTCATTGAGAGCCTCACCGATGCCGATGTGAAGCGGTTAGCCGGGAAGCACCAAAAGGGCGTCTACATGGCGACCCCGGTGTTCGACGGTGCACCCGAAGCCGAGATCTTCCGCGCGCTCGAGCTCGCGAAACTTCCGCGGACGGGGCAGGCCACTTTGTTCGACGGCTTGACCGGCGACGCCTTCCACCACGATGTCACCATCGGCGTGATGTACATGCTTAAACTGCATCATCTCGTCGACGACAAGATCCACGCCCGGTCGATTGGGCCGTACTCGCTCGTCACCCAGCAGCCGCTTGGTGGTAAGGCGCAGTTCGGTGGCCAGCGCTTCGGCGAGATGGAAGTGTGGGCACTGGAAGCCTACGGCGCGGCTTACGCGCTGCAGGAGTTCCTCACCGTCAAGAGCGATGACGTGCAGGGGCGGACCCGCATGTACGAGTCGATCGTGAAGGGCGACTACCAGCTGGATCCGGGATTGCCGGAGAGCTTCAACGTCCTCATCAAGGAACTGCAGTCGCTTTGCCTCAACGTCGAGCTTGTCGAGACGTTGCCGGCGGCTGCAGCCGAAGAAGAGTGACCGATTCGCGACGCACCTGCTGAAACCCGAGAAGCAAAGAGACCCAAATGCGCGACATTTTCAGCTTTTACGAGAAGCCCAAAGATCCGCTTAGCTTCAATGCGATTCGCATCTCGCTCGCGAGCCCCGAGAAGATCCGCGAGTGGTCACACGGTGAGGTGAAGAAGCCGGAGACCATCAACTACCGGACCTTCAAGCCTGAGCGTGACGGCCTTTTCTGCGCGAAGATATTCGGGCCAGTGAAGGACTACGAGTGCAATTGCGGCAAGTACAAGCGCATGAAGCACCGCGGGATCGTGTGCGAGAAGTGCGGCGTCGAGGTTATCCCCTCGAAGGTACGCCGTGAACGCCTCGGGCACATCACGCTCGCGACGCCGGTCGCGCACATCTGGTTCTTGAAGTCGCTCCCATCGCGGATCGGCAATATTCTCGACATCTCACTCAAAGACCTCGAGCGGGTACTTTATTGCGAAGCCTACATCGTCATCGATGCGATGGAGACGACGCTGAGCAACGGCGAGTTGGTCAGCGAGGAGCGCTACCTCGAGCTCGTCGACGAGTACGGGCACGATAAGTTCAAGGCTGGGATGGGCGGCGAAGCCGTGCTCGACATGTTGAAGCATGTCGATGTGCATGCGCTGGCAGAGATTCTCCGCAAGGACATGCGGGTCGCGACGAGCGAGGCGAAGAAGAAGAAGCTCGCAAAGCGGCTTAAGGTGGTTGAGGCTTTCCGCGAGAGCGGGAACCGTCCCGAGTGGATGATGCTCAACGTCATTCCGGTTTTGCCGCCGGATTTGCGCCCCCTCGTGCCACTGGATGGCGGGCGGTTCGCGACGAGCGATCTGAACGATCTCTATCGACGCGTCATCAACCGCAACAACCGCTTGAAGCGTTTGCTCGAGCTCAACGCTCCGGAGATCATTATCCGCAACGAGCGCCGCATGCTGCAAGAGGCGGTCGATGCACTCTTCGACAACGGCCGTCGTGGCAAGACAATCACAGGACCAAACAAGCGCCCGCTAAAGAGCCTCAGCGACATGCTGAAGGGCAAGCAGGGTCGCTTCCGTCAGAACCTGCTCGGCAAGCGCGTCGATTATTCGGGTCGTTCGGTCATCGTCGTCGGGCCGCATCTGCGTCTGCACGAGTGCGGTCTTCCCAAGAAGATGGCACTCGAGCTTTTCAAGCCGTTTATTTACAACAAGCTTGAAGAGCGCGGCTACGTCAACACCATCAAGAGCGCGAAGAAGATGGTGGAGAAGGAGCGTCCCGAGGTGTGGGACATCCTCGAGGAAGTCATCACGGAGCATCCGGTTTTCTTGAACCGTGCACCGACGCTGCATCGGCTCGGCATTCAGGCGTTCGAGCCGGTCCTCATCGAGGGCAAGGCCATTCAGCTGCATCCGCTCGTCTGCACGGCGTTCAACGCGGACTTCGACGGCGATCAGATGGCGGTTCACATTCCGCTCTCGGTCGAGGCTCAGATGGAGGCTCGCGTGCTCATGATGAGCACGAACAACATTCTGTCGCCCGCGAATGGACGGCCGATCATCAACCCGACCCAAGACATCGTTCTCGGGCTCTATTACGCCACGCGTGAGCGACGTTTCTCGAAAGGCGAGTACAAGCCCAACACGCTCTCCGTCGATAAAAACGGGAAGGTCCGCGGGCATCTCGTTGGAGTCTTCGCCTCGCTCGACGAAGTGCGCATGGCGTACGATGCGGGTGAGGTTGCCCTTCACGCGAAGATCAAGGTGCGGGTTCCTGAGATCGACGAGGACGACAAGCCCGTTCTCGATAGCAACAACCGTCCGAAGCGGCGGATGGTCGAAACCACGGTTGGCCGTGCTCTCGTCAGCGAAGTTCTGCCCCCCGGCACGAGTTACGACCACGTCAACAAGACCCTCGATAAGAAGGCGCTCTCGAAGCTCATCGACGTCTCGTACCGACAGCACCGCAACAAGCACACCGTGTTGCTCGCCGATCGTCTGCGGTCGACGGGCTTCAGCTTCGCGATGCAGGCCGGCATCTCGATCTGCCTCGATCACATGACGATTCCCGATAAAAAGAAGGAATTGATCAGTGCCGCGCAGGGCGAGGTCGAGAAGGTCGTCGATCAGTACCAGGAAGGTCTCATCACGGACGGCGAGCGTTACAACAAGATCGTCGACATCTGGGCCGGCGTCGCTGACGCCGTCACCACTGAGATGATGAATGAAATCGGTCGCGAGAAGGTCGTCGATGCGGTGACCAAAGAGGAGTTCGTCGATCCGAGCTTCAATCCGATCTTCATCATGGCCGACTCGGGCGCGCGCGGTTCGACCCAGCAGATTCGACAGCTGGCCGCCATGCGCGGTTTGATGGCCAAGCCCTCTGGCGAGATCATCGAGACCCCGATCACTGCAAATTTCCGCGAGGGATTGAGCGTTCTTCAGTACTTCATCTCGACCCACGGTGCTCGTAAGGGCCTCGCGGACACCGCTTTGAAGACGGCGAACTCCGGGTACCTGACACGACGCCTCGTCGATGTCGCGCAGGATGCAGTCATCTCGGAGACCGATTGCGGTACGCTTGACGGCATTCGCATCACCAAGCTCGAGGAGAGCGGTGAAGTGATTCAGCCGCTGAGTGAGCGCATTCTTGGGCGCGTGGTTCTCGACGATGTGATCGACCCATTGACCGGTGAAGTTCTCATCGCCGCCAACACGGAGCTCGACGAAGAGTCGGTCCGCAAGGTGGAGGACGCTGGCGTTGAAGAGGTGATGATCCGTACGGTCCTCACCTGCCAGACGCGTCGTGGCGTTTGCGCCATGTGCTACGGGCGTGATCTTGGACGCGGTTACCGCGCCAACATCGGCGAGGCGGTGGGTATCATTGCCGCGCAATCGATTGGCGAGCCGGGCACACAGCTGACGATGCGTACGTTCCACATCGGTGGTGCGGCCGCGCGCGGCAAAGTGGAGGCGAGCTTCCTTGAGGCTCGCACCGAGGGTGTGGTTCGTTTCCGGCGCGCGGTCGTTCTCCAGAAGAAGACTGGGCAATTGGTGGTGATGAACCGGCATGGCGAGCTGGTGGTGGTCGACGACACGGGACGCGAGCGCGAGCACAATCGCCTCGTTTACGGTGCGGAGGTCAAGGTCAGGGACGGCGATCGCGTCAAGCCTGGGCAGCTGCTCGCAGAGTGGGACCAGTTCGCGACACCGATTCTCACCGAGTGTGCGGGCAGGATTGACTTCGGCGATCTCGTCGAAGGCGTGTCCTTCCAGGACCGCGTCGATGAAGTCACGGGCCTTTCGGCGAAGGTTGTCACCGAGTCGAAGGCAGCCGATCTGCGGCCTCGCATCACAATCAAGGATGTGGAGACCGGGGAAACGCTCAAGCTGCCGAACAGCCAGCTCGACGCGCGTTACCTCCTGCCGGTGGGCGCATACATCGTCGCGCAAGAGGGCGACATCTACGAGGCTGGCGAGGTCATCGCCAAGATGCCGCGCGATACGGCGAAGGTGCAGGACATCACCGGCGGTTTGCCGCGGGTGGCCGAGCTTTTCGAGGCGCGCAAGCCAAAGGATCACGCGATCATCTCCGAGGTCGAAGGTCAGGTTTCCTTCGGCAAGGACACGAAGGGCAAGCGCAAGGTCATCGTCACGCCTTACGGCCCAGATGACCGCGTTATGCCGGATCAGGCTCGCGAGTACCTGATCCCGAAGGGCAAGCACATGCAGGTGCAGCCTGGCGATCGTGTGCGTCCCGGGGAAGCCCTGCAGGACGGCCCGCCGAATCCGCACGACATTCTTCGCGTGAAGGGCGAACGTGAGCTCGCCGCATGGCTGGTGAACGAGATCCAGCAGGTTTACCGCCTGCAAGGCGTGACCATCAACGACAAGCACATCGAAGTGATCGTTCGGCAGATGCTCCGACGCGTGCGCGTGAAGGAAGTCGGCGAGACGAACTTCCTCGTCGACGAGCAGGTGGAGAAGCACCTGTTCGAGGCGGAAAACGAGAAGATGCTGGCGCGTGGGCTGCGGCCGGCAATCGCTGAACCGCTGCTCCTTGGGATCACCAAGGCGTCGCTTTCGACCGAGTCGTTCATCAGTGCGAGCTCCTTCCAGGAGACGACGAAGGTGCTCACCGAGGCTTCGATCTACGGTAAGACAGACGACCTGCGCGGTCTCAAGGAGAACGTCATCATGGGTCGGCTCATCCCGGCGGGTACCGGTCTCGCGGCCTATCGCCGTCTGCGGGTGACCACCGATGAAGATCAAGGGATCCGCGGCGAGGTTGTTTCGATGACTTCCAGCGCGATGGCGGCGGCTTCGGAAGAAGAGTGACCGTTACGAGCCGGCTCGCCGGTGCACGCCGGCTCGCCGG